>NZ_JBPYUI010000005.1:173285-261312 GCF_051858335.1 Klebsiella sp. K47 | reverse complement strand
GGAGTGCGCCGCAGGGGGTGGCACTGACCTCAGGCGAACACCTTCAGCTCAGCAGCACCCGTAACACCATGATCAATGCAGGCCAGCATCTTGATATCGGTGCGATGAAAAATCTGTCGGTAACGGTGGAAAAAGCCCTGGGTATGTTTGTGCATAAAGAGGGGGCTAAGCTCGTTGCCAACCAGGGAGACATCGAGATTCAGGCTCAACACAACACGATGTCCCTGTTTTCTGAAAAACAGCTGACGGTGACCAGCAGTGAAGATGAAATTATTATCAGCACCCCGGAAACGCTGACGCTGAACGGCGGCGGATCTTACCTGAGGCTGAGTAAGAACGGCATTGAACATGGCTCATCAGGTGAGTTCATTATGAAGACGTCTGACTATCTGGTACCAGGATCGGGCGCAAATCTCCCCAACGAAACACCCAATTTCAGCCTGACGGATATCACTCAGGAAAGCAAAATCAGCAGCAAATCTTTCAATGACTAAGGGCTGATGATGGATCCATTAATTCCTCATATGCGTAATGTGTTTTTATTTGCATTTTTGCTTTGTTTATCAAATTTTACACAGGCATCCGAGCAAACAAGCCCAGAAAACATCGTGTACAATTTTTATAAGTCATATTTGAAAGAAGAATCATCGGACAACAGTCGATTTCTCAGCCAATATGTTTCTGATGAGTTAATGAAAAGCATTAACGACTCAATGATGTGTAATTATGATTCTGATGATTCAGTGTCGGCAGAAGAACTCGAAGGAAAATGTTCACAAAAGCGCGAATGCAAGCAGTTTAAAGGGCGTTATATTTGTAACTGGCATGGTGCTTGGGTTGATACTGATGTTGATTATTTTACAAAATCACAAGATGTTTATCCTTCATGGAAAGCAAGTATAAGTACCTTTGATGTATATCAGAAAGAGAATGACTCTTCAGTCAACGTTATTTTAGGAGCAGGTTCCGAGCCTAAAGTTAAATTTAATGTTGTGCTAGAAAAAATTGATAGGAAGTGGAAAAACACCAGCGTAACGGAACAATAAGAACGTGGTCATTTTCTAAATTTCTCACCTCGACTACTTATACAAATACCAACATATCTACGGAGAGACGTTCATGTTGAAGAAGATTATTTTTGCTTGCTGCTTATTCTGCGTGGCCAGTATAGCCTCAGCTTCAGCAGACGATAGTTCAATGCCTCGGGAAATTGTTGCAAATTTTTATCATGATTACCTTGTTGCGTCTGAAATGCCTGATATGGAATCAGCTGATAAACTAACTCAAAAAGCTATTTTTGAATATACAACTGAGCATCTCAGAAGTCTGCGTGATAATGATGAATCGGGTGCTGATTATTTTGTCGATGCTCAGGATATTTGTGAAGAATGGAAAGGCAGCATTAATGTGGAAACTGTTTCAGAGAATGACCAGGTCGCACAAGTGAAGCTAACATTAGGATATGGTAAGGGTGTATCCCTGTATGCCGTTAACCTGGTTAAAGAAAAAGGGAAATGGTTAATAGATTCTGTTAAGCCCATATCTCATAGTAGTATTTATTGTCCTCGACAAGCAGAGGGGGGAGAATAAATGCTGGACAAGAATGTAGCAGTTAGTGTTTTAAATACTCAAGCCCTGGCCAGAGCGAAAATTAACGCTGAAAATTTTAAAAATGGCATAGATAAAAAGCTTAAATATGGCGAGTCAAAATGTGCCCGCTATGTTAAAAAAGCATTAATCGCTGGAGGGGCATCTGCAAAAAATTCAGGAATTGAATCAGCTAAAAATTATGGCCCATGGCTGCTTGAAAATAACTTTAAAGTTGTGGGTGGCGCTACAACAGTGTGTACTGGCGGTGTATTCACAATTTCTGGTCAGCAAGTGGGGGATGTTGTCGTAATCCAGGCAGCACCACACCATGTGCATGGTCATATGGCGATGTTTAATGGTACACACTGGGTATCTGATTTTGTCCAGGAAAGGGGGTTCTATCCTGCCCAGATATATCGTGATCAAAACATACCCTATACACTTTATCGTTATGGCGATAATACCACATCAGAGCAGTACGCCACGGCTACCCAAAAAGGAAAAATTAAAATTGTCTGGCCGATCCCTTCTAATAACCGGGGAAGTGAGTTCAATAATCAGGAAGAGATCCTCTCTCATGTCAGGGGGGAATCCACCGGGCAGTATATGATTGGCCGTAGCGGGATGTGGCATGGCGGGATCCATATCACCGAAGCCACGACGCCGTGGTGTGCGCTTAGTGGTAAGTCTCCACTTGAAGCGATAGATTTCCCGGTTCCCTTTAAAGGTGAGCAGGCAATCCGATGCATGGCTGACGGCGAAGTGGTTGCTTATCGTATCTGCAAGGATTATCAGACGGTTGCATGGGAATCTGGTCCGCTGAATTTTTCCGGCTCTTTTGTTCTGGTGAAACACTACATTCAACCGGGTGAAACGAAATCCAGCGGGCTGCATTTCTACACCCTGTATATGCACCTGGCTCCGTATTCTGCTTATGAGTCAGAATCGGAAAATCAGTGGATTACACAGGATACGCTTAAAGCGTTTTCCGAAATGGACTGGCTCACGGCAAAACTGACTTCTGAACAACTTCAGCCTCAGATTGCAGGGTATATGCCTGTGAGGGCACGCGTTGAATGGGACTCCTCTGATGCCAGTCTTAACGCGGTGGGGTATAACCAGCGCCGGTATGGTCTTGTGACGTTGAAAAGTTTACCTGATGCTGATGGTCATACAGATGCTAAGAAAAAGGTCAGCACCTCACTTATCCCCGGTAAACGTTACTGGGTGGTAGTGGATAATAATAATATTAAACCCGCCCCCGGCGCTGGTCCGTCATGGTGGCGCAGGCTTATGCCTCCGGCCAAAGAGGTTATGAAATTTGACCAGGTTGTGTGCCCGACGCCCTGGGCCATCACTGCCGGTGATCCTGTTGGTCATATGGGCTACTATCAGGCCCCAAAGGATGGGGGATATGAGGCGAGATATCAGGTGCATATTGAATGTACCAGCATGGATGATAACCTTGAAAAATTCCTGACCAACCCGGAAAAGGTGGGGGAGAAAAACCCGCTCTGGTTGAAGTATTCTCCTGGGCTGGCGCTGTACAAAAAGGATGTTGCAACCGGTACATTCACGAAGGATACGAGAGTGACAACCAGGACCGGGATCCTGCCACTGAAACAGGTGCAAACGGAAGTCGATAAGTCGACCAGACAGGAATACTGGCAGCTGCGACCAGAAAATGCTTACGTCCCTAAAGGCCAGGCGGAACCTCAACTTTTGTCGCAGTATGATCTGGCAAAGCTGGGCTTCAGAACTGAAACCGCAGAACCAGCCAGCTTTGATTACCTGGATGGAAAAAACCAGCCCACTGGATTCTTCCGTAACCTTATCGATTCGCTTTACCAGGCCGCGACCAATGATCCGCGAACCAGTCATGCTCTCGTGAAGCATAATTATCAGCGCCTGCTGGATAAAATTGACAGCGGAAGTGACCGTTATTCTCCAATGGAGTACTGGAGAGCACTTCATAATCCCGACTATCGTGACACCATCCAGAAAACAATCGTAAAACATCCCAGCGATTGGTACTTCAAAAAAGGTGATGCTATTTGGCAACCTTTCCTCAATGCGTTGAAAAAAGAAGCCCCAGAATGGAAGAAATATAGCGAAGATTTTCTTGATAAAATGGCATGGATGCAGGATGTGTCCACTGAGAAACTAGGGCCTTCACTGTGGCATATGCATCCTATCCTTTTTTTGGGTACGTTAAAAAGTACTAACCGGATTACTATAGTCTACAAGAATTACGATTATACTTTAGATTATGCCTTGAACAAGCAAATGTCACTTACTGGCGATAGTGTTCCTACGTATGGCAATTATGGTTCCGTAACACGTGAGCAAGTTCGGGACTATATGAATCCTGAGCTTCATCAGGAAAACAGTGAAATATATCAATTCCTCGACATTTCAGCACCTTCGGGTATTTCTCGCGAAGATTTAGGTAAGTTACTATCCGGTCAAGGTGTGTTATCAGGGAAAGAAGATGTATTTATTGCTGCTGCACAAAAATATAATGTAAGCGAAATTTATTTAGCATCACATGCAATTCTGGAAACTGACCGTGGTAGACATGCATTTGCCAATGGAAGCAAAATGTATAACAACAGGCATGTTTATAATATGTACGGCATAGGTGTTTTTCCTGGCAACACTCAAAACGGGGTTGTAGTTGCTTATAACAAAGGTTGGTTCTCAGTAGATGAGGCTATCGATGGTGGCGCAAAATGGATTTCGGAAAAATTTGTTAATAATAGTAAAAACCAACAAAACACGTTATATAAAATGAGATGGAACCCATCCAATCCCGGAACCAGGCAGTATGCAACATCGATAAACTGGGCTCTTATACAAAAAACTGACATGAAGAAAATGTTTGATCAGTTCCCGGATGCAAACTTACGTTTCGAAATACCTGTTTATAAGAAGGGCTAAAAATGAAGAAAATCTTGCTATTAATAATGTCTATGCTGTCATTTCATTCTTATGCTGCTTGCGATGAGTCTTGGAAAAAAGCTGACTACGAACAAAACATACACTCATATAAAGTGATTAACAAAACTTTTTTCCATTCAACGCCAGATGACAACTCAAAAAATAATAAGCTTTTTCTAATTAGTAACGACACATTTGTCGGCTTTTTGAAATCCGGAGGATATGAGTTCGGGAGATATACAAGGAAAGATGGCAGCATTGTCATGGGATGGCTTAAAGATGATGATCTTTCTGAAACCGAAAAAACAAACACACCAGAATTTAATGGCACTGACTTCAGCATTTACTCCCCAAATGGAAATATAGAATTAAGCTCTTCGTTCGAAGAGTTTTATAAAGCATGGGGTAAATGTGGGAAAAACGAGCAACTTGAAACGGGGGCCTGGAGCAACTATATATCGAAAGGTGATGAAACGTACAAGTATTTTGATAACTACTGGAAAGGATTCATTATTCGCTCTTCAAATATAAACTACAAGCATTTTGGTGATGATTTTGATTTATATCGAATCACTACCATAACTGTAATAAACAATAAGTACATCACCGGTCGTGGTATATATATTGGCATGAATAAAAATGAAATAATAAATGCTTATGGAGAACCCACATCAAGAAGCAAAGACAAGATAAGCTATCATTTCAAAAATAACACCCTGACTTTCATGCTAGATAATGATGTAATTAAAAATATCATTTTGGAAGAGAGCATCCTGTAACCCCCCCCTATAAATAAAAGGCATAGTATGCTTCAGATAATACGCAAAGGCGATAAAACAACTCACGGCGGCTCGGTACTGACGGCTTCCGAAACGATGAAATTCGGCGGTATTGGCGTTGCCCGTAAAGGCGACAAAGTGTCATGCCCGGTCGAGGGGCATGGACCAACAACCATCGTAGAAGGCAATCCTGATTATCTTGATCATGGTATCCCGGTTGCATTTCACGGCCACAAATGCGCCTGTGGTTGCACGCTGATCAGTTCATTTGCCACTGCAAAGGTTGCCTGATTATGCCCGTCTGGCTGGATGCCATCCCTGAAAAGGCTCCTAAGATACCGCGTCCCGGCACCGGACGTTGGCTGCTCTTCCTCGCGTTTGTCATGCTGGGGGGCATAGCGCTTACACTGTGGTGCTGGACATCAGAGCGAACCGGATTTGTCTTCTGGTTCACCGCTCTGGGCCTCCCGTTTTGCACATGGGGGCTTCTTTTCGGTTTACGCAGGGTTGCCTATAAGGCAGAGCAGGTTGGAGCTGAGTCGCGTAATGTCGACCGTGAAGCTCTCATCGACAGTGAAATTCTTCGCGGTCAGCGCTGCGCATGGATCCTCGGTACATACATTCAGGCCCCAGCCGGAAACAAAACCGATGACCTGCTTGAGGCAATGAAAGTTGCAGCACCCGCTATCGACTTCTCCCGCCCAAGAGGATGTGACAAACCGGTCAGATACGCGGCATTAACAGAATACCAGGCTGATTTAACAAAGGCCCTGACAGCAGCGGTGACTAAACTGACCACGCGTGTAGAAGGGATCGTTCAGCCGCTTCCGCCGGAGCTACCATGCTGGCTGATGCTGGATTGTGATAACGACCTGTACCCCTTGATTGAAGAGCAACTTAAAGCCGTTCTCTCACTCAAGACCGGCAGGATTTTTCGCCTGATGTCCGGAAAAGGGCTGAGCGCATTCGATGCCTGGCTGGACAAACGATGGGACAATCCGGGCATTCTGGTTGCCATCACGCTGTCGTTACCGGCGTCTCCCCGGGAAGAAGATGCTGATGCCATCTCAATGGTGGTATTGAGCAACCGTAAAGCCCACGCCTGGCCGGATGCACTCCGCCTTCATCGCCCCGAAAGGGGAGCAGAAACTACGCTCACAAAGACACTCACCCGGGCGCTGCTCTGGGCGAAGAGCAGACCCGATGAACTCAAAGGAAGTTGGATCTCCGGTCCCACATTGACCGCTGGAAGCGGCTGGAATAATGCCTGCGAGCAGAGCGGGGTGGAATTTAGCCTTTCAGAGGACAACTTCAGTATCGATCCCGTTCTGGGATACACAGGCCATGCGGCTCCTTGGCTTGCCATCACGCTTGCCAATGCTGACGTTGAACAACGAGGGCCGCAGGTTATCGCCGCACAGCCCGCCGCTGACAAAGACGACATCTGGATCGCCGTCATCACCAAAGAAGAAGTTCGCAAGGAATCGCCTAAGAATGTCTAAGGTAAAAGTAAAAACCCTCATCGGCTCCGTTGTGACTGTCGCCTTTTTCCTGACAGCCATCGTGGCATTTTTGTTTTATGCCTTTCCGGAAAATGTGGCCTCGGCCACCGGCTTCGGACCGTATGACGGCCAACGGATACTCACATTCTGCGCCATACTGGTTGCCACGATATTATTACTCGGCTGGCTGATAGAGAAGGCTTTCGACCACGCGGGCAAATCCGGGTTGTATTTCCAGTGGGGGCAGAAAAAGGCTGAGAGTGCCGCTCCGTTGACGAACCCTATTCCCGGTGAAGAAGACGACGATGAACCCGTTTTCAGCGAAGACGTCGTGTCCGAACACCTGCGCTTTCGCTATGGACGTCGCTGGAAGCGTAAAGTGCATCTCCTTTTGGTTATGGGCAACCAGGACGACGTTCACAAAGCTGCCCCGGGCCTGTGTCATGACCTGTGGCAGGAAGGCGACGGCAACGTACTGATTTATGGTGGTGACGCACAATCACTCCCGGATGAGATCTTCCTGTCAAAGCTGAAACACCTGCGGCCCGATCACCCGCTTGATGGCATCATTCAGGTGATGAATACTTCAACCCTCCCGACGGATAGCGAACGGGATGCCTTTTTGCGTTGCCGCCAGAAAGCAGACCATCTGCTTGGCTGGCGGGCCCCTGTCTGGCTGTTGCTGACTGACAAAGCGACAGGCGCTCAGCCGGATACGGAAACAACGCCAGCTGGGGTTATTTTTGGCCCTGAAGGTACCGTAAAAGGGGCGAGTGAAGCGTTTTCTACACTGGCACACCGCCTGCAAAAATTCGGAATGGCACAGATACTGAATAATCCGGCACATGACGGTCTGCTTCAGTTGTCCTCGCGCCTGCGAAACGAACTGAAGGCAAGCCTGACCGTGTTACTCAGCGGGCTGATGCAGGGATCTGCGGCCTGGCGTTTACGTGGGGTCATGTTCAGTCCGGAACTGGCCGTTGCCGGAACGGTGCCGAACACACGTCTCGACACCCCGACATGGAAGGCAGTCATTGATGACTGTGATGCCGTCAGCGGCAGAAAACTGGGCTTCAACTGGCTGAAGGTTCTGCGATTACTCCTGCTTTCCCTGATCCTTTTATGGGGAGCCGGTACTCTGCTGTCGCTCGTCGTTAACCGGGCTCAGATTTATGAGGCGCAGGAGACGGCGAGGCAGGCAGCGGATACTGCAAAACCACTGGCTGAACGCCTGCACAACCAGCTCGTACTACAGCAAGCCATTGCCCGTCTGCAACATCGCGAAGCGACCGGCGCACCATGGTACACCCGCTTTGGTCTTAATCAGGACAGCGACACGCTGGCTGCACTCTGGCCGCTGTATGCGAAAAACAACGTACAGCTGATGAGGGATGCCACAGCAGACCATCTCAAGCAGCAGCTGAATGCCTTTGTGCAACTTCCTCCTGCCAGTGATGCCCGTACGCAGGGCACACAGCATACCTGGGACGTGCTCAAAAGTTATCTGATGCTGGCCCGTCCGGACAAAGCAGACGCAAGCTGGCTGGCAAAAAACGTGCTGACGGCCTGGCCGAAACGCCAGAATGTGCCGGATGGCACATGGCAGGACCTGGCACCAAAACTACTGGGTTTTTATGCGCAGAACCTCCCGTCTCATCCGGAATGGAAAATTAAGCCTGACGCTGAATTAATCAGCACGGTCCGTCAGATCCTGCTCAAGCAGATTGGTCAGCGTAACGCTGAGTCCGGGTTGTACCAGGACATGCTTAAGCGCGTGGCCAGCAACTGGCCTGATTTAACGCTTGCCGATATGACCGGCGATACCGATGCCTCAACGGTATTCAGCACTGACGAAGTCGTCCCGGGTATGTTTACGCGCCAGGCCTGGGAAGAGCAGGTACAGGATGCAATTAACGAGGTCGTTAAGACACGACGTGATGAAATCGACTGGGTCCTGACGGATAAAACGCACCAGGCAGGAAGTGATATCTCCCCGGAGGCGCTGAAGGCCCGCCTGACAGAACGGTATTTTACCGATTTTGGTAATGCCTGGCTGAACATGGTCAACAGCATTCAGTGGCAGGAAGCCACGTCTCTTTCTGAAGCAATTGCCCAGCTCAGTCTGATTGGCGATGTCCGTCAGTCTCCGCTTGTGGCCTTAATGAATACGCTGGCCTGGCAGGGAAAAACAGGCGAGAAGGGTGAGGCACTGGCTGATTCGATAGTGGATTCAGCGAAAAAACTGGTTGGTCGGAAAAAATATACCCGACAGTTCATTGAGCAGGCGCAGGGGCCGAAAGGTCCACTGGAGGACGTTTTTGGACCACTGACGGGATTTATGGAAGGTAAAGAGGGCACTGGTAGCAACGGTAACCTCAGTTTCCAGTCCTGGCTGGCCCGCGTTACCCAGGTGCGGCTGAAGCTTCAGCAGGTCACCAGCGCCCCGGATCCGCAAGCGATGTCGCAGATGCTGGCACAGACCGTATTCCAGGGTAAAGCCATCGACCTGACGGACACCCGCGATTACGGCAGTCTGGTTGCGGCAAGCCTGGGGCAGGAGTGGAACGGATTTGGTCAGTCGTTGTTTGTGCAACCGCTGGATCTGGCCTGGCGGCAGGTCCTTGCCCCGGCAGCGGGTAGTCTCAATACCCGCTGGCAATCGACCATTGTCGAACAGTGGAATAAGGCCTTTGCGGGGCGGTATCCGTTTAAGGCCACCGGCAGCGATGCCTCCCTGCCGTTACTGGCTCAGTTCCTGCGTAGCGACTCGGGTCGAATCACTAACTTCCTGAAAACTAATCTTGGCGGGATCCTCCACCAGGAGGGAAATCGCTGGGTCGTTGATCCTTCCGCAAGTCAGGGGATGGTTGTCAGTCCGGATTTCCTCCGGGCGATTAATCAGCTGGCAGAGCTGTCTGATATCGTGTTCTCTCAGGGCGATGCAGGTATTCACTTCGAACTGATGGCGCGTCCTTCAAAGGATATTGCCAGAGTGCAATTGACCCTCGATGAGCAGAACCTGGACTACTTCAATCAGATGGAAAGCTGGCAAAGCTTCACCTGGCCGGGAAATACTTACTATCCAGGCGTGTCGCTCAGCTGGCGTAGTGTAAACAGTGGTATGCAACTCTACGCCAGTCACCAGGGTAACTGGGGCTTCATTCGCCTGCTGGACAAAGCCCTGCTCACTCCTCTCGATGCCAGCCGGACGCAACTGGTATGGATCACCCCGGATGGCAATCCTCTGAAGTTTGTGATGCGTAGCGAACTCGGCAGTGGTCCTCTTGAATTACTGAAGTTGCAGGGGTTCACGCTGCCCAACGCTATTTTTAATGTTGCCGCTGGCGCAGAAGCGATCCAGTAACGATGGGCGCATTGTTCACCCTTGCCGCTTCTGTCTCCACGGCCATCAGTAAGCAGGAGAAAAGGGAACCGTGGATTCTGGCACGCCGTACTGCCGGTGCTGTTCTGGCTTTGCTCGGAGAATAGCGAGTGGGGAAAACAGGGAAATCTGTGAGACCCGAACCCAGACGTGTCGGAAAGCATCAACGCCTCATCCACCCTGACAAGCCTGTGCAGATTTTTGTCGGCGCCCGGGCCGGTTCCGCGCTCAGGCAGGTACCGCGAGCGCCGGAAGCCAGTACATCAGGAGACAGTCCCTCCACACCCCATCGGCGCCTGCGCCCCATGTCAGAAAAGCCCACTGGCAAAGCGACTGGAAGGGCAAACCCACTCAGGGGGAGGAGGAAAATTATGCTGCTGAAATGGAAGCCACCACAAATCGTCAATGGCAAGGACGACGATTCTCAGGAAGCCGTCATCAGATTCATGAAAGACATCGACAAATCATCCTGAATTAAGATATGTCGGTTTAATTATATTGAAATATAGAAGTTATTTAAGGATAAACATGAAGGGTGTAATTAAATTAAGTTTACTGGCCTTATCAATCTCATTCAGTTTTGTTGGTTATGCTGAAAGTAAATCTGTAGAGGTTTTAAGTGCTGTCGTTAAAGATCAAAAAATACCAGGAGCGCAGGTTGTTATTCAGCGAAACGGCGAACAATCCATTTCGTCTTTGAGTGATGACTCTGGAAATGCCCAGATTGGGAATAATGCATCCGATACAAATGACAGTCTGATAATTATCAAAAAAAGTGGATATTCAACACTGGTGGCGAAATGCCCATGTAGCGGGATGAGTTACGCATTAAGCCCGACAATGAAGGGGCTTGATAGTATGCGCGTGGTTTTGGGCTGGGGAAGTTCACCAACTGACCTTGACTCACATATGGTGTATCCGGGAAATCATATTTTCTTCAACCATAAGTTGGGCGACAATGGAAATCTGGACGTTGATGATACAGACAGTTTTGGTCCTGAGACTATAACATTAACCAGACGTGAGAATGGGAAACCCTATATCTATGCTGTTCACGATTTTAGCGATAAACATGAACCAGAAACCAATAATCTATCCAGAAGCGACGCAAAAGTATTTGTTTATATTGGCGACTCGTTAGTTCGGACATACTATGTTCCGAAAGACCAGTCAGGTAATTTATGGACTGTTTTTAAAATTAATGAAAATGGTGCCATCGAAGATATAAACAGTATAAAAGGTGTTTCTGTCTATGGCGGTGATATAGATAATGTTTTATCGATACTATTGAAGAGCAACGCAACGTTACCTCATCAAAACTGGGATGCAGAACAAATTAATATCTCAAACATGTTAAATCTTAAGGGAGAGGAATCATACCGTAGAGAGCAATATGAGGAGGCGATTTCGCTCTTTACCAATTCAATCAATAATTATTCAGAAAATGGTAAGGCATATGGAAATCTCGGGTTAGTTTATCAGAAGGTTGGCCGTACTGCTGAAGCTATCTGGGCAAACCGCAAGGCCATTGTGCTTGCCTCAGGTAAAAATGCATCAACAATCCGGGCTGGTGCGAATTATAATATAGGGAAAATATACGAAGGCGAAGGCCAGTATAATGAAGCTCTTAATTATTATAAGGCGGCAAAAAATGAAAAGCAGAACCCTGTTTACGACAATGCGATATTAAGAGTAAGCAGCAAAGTAAATTAAATGTTAATCTTCGTTTCGCATAACGTTTCACATGCGAAACGTTATGCTTTTAAAAACCATGTGGCATCTATGATTTTAAAATATACCAGTCGATTTACACACTGTTTAATATGTGTTTGCAAATTGTTGTTTTTAACAACCACTTTTTCATCCAGTGCTTCGGAAAATATACCTAAAGTATCATCAACGGTAGATGGCTTGCATATTGTCGCCATTAATAAATTGCCAGCAGCGCCTCAGAAAACACCTTCTGATGAGCCTGTATTAAATTGCGATAGAGATCCACCCAGGACTATCGAGGGAAAAGCCGTTTCATCTCTGGGATGGAGAGTGATTAATGAAATCTCTAACGGTGATTTGACTATCGTTGGTTTTTTCAGCAAAGGTGTGGATGGTACAAGCGGATCCTGCTTTGTCAAAGATGGAAATGTGGCAATTTATAGCAAGGGTTCTCTCCAGGCTTTAATTTATGGTGATAAAATCACCGATGGCTCAAATTCGCCTTTGGGTGCAGTTTCCAAAACCAATTTAAATAACACATTTCGTCTGAGAGAATTTTTTCCGGGTATGACCGCAGTTGCTGATTTGTTTTATGACGGTAATGTCGCTCGTGTTCAGCCAATTGCACCGATAGAACCATTTTGTAATGGGATAGCACCTGTACCAAATATTTACGGAAAAGATATTAAAAGCGCCAGAAAATTGCTCAAAAATTATGGATGGAAGCCTGAAAATACCGAAGCGGATCAGAGCGACTCCATTGCCAAAGAGTTAAATTCCGAAGGAATAAACGAAGTGTATTCTTGTTCTGGAACTGGATTTGGATTCTGTAACTTCGATTATCAACGTGAAGGTGGGATCTCTTTGAATGTCATAACAATGGGGGATGATTTTACAGTAACCGATTACGGTGCCCACTGTCCGGAACAATGAACAATGGAAGCGTTTAACTTTTCATTTAGTAATGAATGGGGAAATCAATGAGTTCACCGGAAGATCTGTTAACCGCCTGCGCCGCCAGCCAGGAAGAAAGGCAGCGCCTCACCTCCCGGGCAAGTGATGCCCTGTCGCTCTGGGATAACTGGCTGCACCCGTTCACCTCCGGGTCTGAAACCGGGGACGATCGCGCATACGATGATAATTTTCTGCTGATGCGTGAAGAGATCAATAAGATATCGGGTACCGATTCAGCGCGGTTGTGCGAGCTGGCCCGGAAGTGTCTTTGCGAATGCGCCAAAGACATTCGTGTGGTGACCTGGTATGTGCAGGCCCGACTCAGCCGCGACGGTGAAAAAGGGTTGGCCGAAGGTTTACTACTGCTTGTCGCGATGCTGACTCGCTACGGGCAGGCATGTCATCCCCAGCGTCCCGTAGCCCGTAAAGCTGCGCTGGAGTGGCTGAACAGTGCAAAAGTGATTGATGCACTGCTGGTATGGCCTGAGGTAGACCGCAATGATGCTGGTCTGACGGCTGGCGCTATTAACCTGCTTGAGTCCGCCGTGGCTGACTGGCCGGAAGCTGAAAAACCGTCTTTTGCAGGTCTCTGTACCGCTCTTGAAAACCGCCTGGCACGTTCCGGTGGCATGGAAGCACTGGTCCCTCAGAATAGCAGCGCCCAGGAGCACGGGCGTGAGCCAGCCCATTCGGATTCACCGCAACTGTCAGCCGTAAAGTCGGGCCGCGATTTACTCGACCAGGCAAAGTTACTTTCCCGCTGGCTGAGCGAACAACCTCAGGGTTGGCTGGCTTCTCACCGGCTGATAAAGACCGTACGGTGGGATACGGTCAATCAGATCCCCCCACTCGACAGTAGCGGTCGCACACGCCTGGTACCGCCGAAACCCGAGTATCGCGCTCAACTTAAGCGGCTGTATCTACAGAAAAACTGGACCGAACTGGTTGAGCAGGCCAGCCAGATGTATTGCGAAGGGATCAATCATTTCTGGTTCGATCTTCAGTGGTACCTTTGGCAGGGGCTCAGCCATGCCGGTTACCCCTGGGATACCTGGACAGACTCCGTCCTGTGCGATCTGCGGCTGTTGCTTAAACGCCTCCCGGGCCTGGAAGGTTTGGCATGGAATGACGGTACCCCCTTTGCCGACGAAGTCACCACCGCCTGGATTGCTGAAAAAGTGAATGAAGAATGCCTGATGTACGGCGATGAACTCGCTACCGTCGTTAATGGTCAGGCTGATGATGTGCTGCTCCTTGAGTCGGAAGCCATGGAAAAGGGCGACACGGATGGTCCCGAAGCGGCGCTTACCTGGCTCCAGTTCCGGCCGGGGATGGACACTCCGCGCCATCGCTGGCTAATACGCCTGCTGATGGCCCGGGTGGCAGAGCAGTATGGCCGAAACGAAATGGCGCTTCATTTGCTTGGCGAACTGACCATCTGTGCGCCACAGCTGACGCTGGGAGATTGGGAACCCGGTCTGTTGTTTGAAATCCAGGCCCGTCGCCTGAAACTGCTACGTATGAAAGCCGGTCGCAGCGAATCTGATAAAACCCGTCTGATGCCTGAGATGGAGTCTTTAATTGCCGGACTTATTGCCATTGACCCGGCCCGTGCCATGGTGCTCTGTGGCTAATTTTCTCATTAACAATTTTCAGGAATCCCGTGCATGGATGATTTGACCCTGCGCTATTACGAAGCAGAGATGCGCTACCTGCGTGAAGCCGGTAAAGAGTTTGCCCGGGCTCATCCGGATCGTGCAGCGATGCTTAATCTGGATAAACCCGGTGCCCGCGATCCTTATGTGGAACGCCTGTTCGAAGGCTTTGCCTTCCTGATGGGCCGTTTGCGTGAAAAGCTGGATGATGATCTGCCGGAACTGACTGAAGGGCTGGTGAGTCTGCTGTGGCCGCACTATATGCGGACTATCCCGTCGCTGGCTATCGTCGAGTTCTCCCCTGACTGGCGTAGTCTGCGCCAGTCCGAAATGCTGGCTGAAGGCTTCTCCGTGCTGTCACGTCCTGTCGGGCCGCATAAAACCGCCTGTCAGTACCGGACGACCCGCGATGTGTCGCTACAACCGCTGCAACTTGCGGAGGCTCGCCTCCATACAGAAACCGATGGCCGGTCAGCTATCCGTCTGCGCTTCGAATGCCCTGAAAAAGTGGACTGGCGTAAAGCCGGGATCGATAAAGTCGCCATTTTTCTTAACGCAGAGAGTCCAGTTAGCTCAGCGCTGCATCTGGCATTGACCCGGCGTGTACATGCCATGTATGCCCGGCACGCAGGGACGCATACTGAACGTCATCAGTTTAATGGTTGGTGCAAACCCATGGGCTTTGACGACAATGATGGCCTGTGGAAGAAAGCCGATACGGCCTTCAGTGGTTACCAGCTTCTGCTGGAGTATTTCAGCTTCCGTCCGAAGTTTATGTTTGTTGAGCTGCGCGGTCTCGACACCATCGGGCTCACTGCGGCCAGCACCTGGTTTGAAATCGACATGGTGCTCAGTGAAGCCTGGTCATCCGATCTGCCTTTTGAGACGGAAAACTTCCGGCTGCACTGTGCACCGGTCATCAATCTCTTTACCCTGGAAGCCGACCCGCTGACGCTTAACCCGCTGGAGAATGAATACCTGCTCAGGCCGCTGCGTCTTCAGGATGGACACACCGAAATTTACAGCGTCGATAACATCCATGGCGCGGTGAAGAATGGCAAACATCCTTATGTGCCGTTCACCAGCTTTCGGCACCGTGGCGGTATGATGCGCCACGATGCTCCTGAGCGTTATTTTCATACCCGTGTGAAACGCGGTCCCTCTGGCCTGTATGACACCTGGTTAATTCTCGGGGGACGCTCGTTCGAACTGGAGCAGTTGTCCGATAAACCGGAGTCTCTCTCGATGCGAATAACCGGGACCAACGGTCAGCTTCCGCGTAAGGCACTGGAAAGTACCCTGCTGGACAGGGTGGTCAAAACCGGCAAGGTGCCCGTCAGAGTACTGAACGTCACAGCACCGACGATGCCACTATATCCCCCGGCAAACGATCGTTTTCACTGGCGGGTGATGAGCCACCTCGGCTCAAACTTTCTCAGCATGATGGACAATCCGGAGGTACTGCGGGGCACGCTGGCGCTGTATGACTGGACCGACGATGAAATGAACCGCCGTCGGCTTGAAGCAATCGTCGCCGTGAAGCACACCCTGATCCGTCGTTTTGAGAAGGGTTTTATGCTCCGGGGCGTGGACATTGAGGTCACGCTGAATATGGACAATTTTTCAGGCGAGGGCGACGTGAATCTCTTCGGGGAAATGCTGCACCGGTTCTTCGCGCTCTATGCCGATATTCACCTCTTTAACCAGCTCACGCTGGTGCTGCAACCGACAGGAAAACGACTGAGATGGCGCGAGAATCACAGCCAGCACGTACCGGGCTGACGCTGGCCCTTAACAAGGATATCTGGCGGGCCAATTTTTATCGTTTCTGCCAGCTACTGGAACAGGAAAATCCGGACGTTCCTAAACTGGGCACCACCAGCCATCCGGGCGACGATCCGGTACGATTCAGACCCTGGCCTGGTATGGGTTTCCCGGTCAGTACCCTGAAAGCAGTGGAGACTGACGAAGACCATCCGACATTACCCCCAACGGTTCGCACGACATTTCTAGGGGTGTATGGCGTGGACTCGCCTCTGCCGACGTCCTGGCTGGACGATATTGCGCAGCGCCGCGAAGGACACGAGGCGGTTACCTCATTCCTGGACATTTTCAGCCACCGGATCACCACTCAGTATTACCGGATCTGGCGAAAATACGCGTATCCGGCGACCTTCGAGGCCGGTGGCCGTGATGCCACATCACAGTGTCTGCTGGGACTGGTGGGACTCGGTATACCAGGCACAGCGGAACGGGTGGCAACGCCGGTTTCCCGTTTTCTGGCCCTGCTGGGCACCATGCGATTACCCACCCGTAATGCCGAAGGTATCCGGGCCCTGGTGAGCCTGTTGGCACCGAATACCCGGGCAATTATCACCGAACCCGATCCGGTTAAGGTCCATATTGATAACCGCAGTGGGCTGGGTACCGGAAACCGCATCCGCCTTTCGCAGCGGGCCACGCTGGGTAAAACGGCCAGGGAAGCATGCAGTCGGGTACTGGTGACGCTGGAAACGGAAGATCCGGGCGAAGCGGAAGGCTGGTTACCCGGTGCTGTCCTCCATACCGATTTGCTGGTCCTGCTGCGCGTCTATCTTGGCTACCGCAGTGACGCCCGACTGCGCCTCACGGTACCCGTGCGGTTATTGCCTGAGCCTCGCCTTGGCAAAGGCAGGCGTATCCAGCTGGGCCGGACCGGTTTGCTGGGTCTGAAAGCGGGCAAGCTCAGCAATAGCCGGGAGAGTCTGACCGTCAGCCTGGGCTGTTATGAAGGGCTACAATGCTCGGTTTTACCTCTCGCTGAAGACGGGCATTACCGCTTCGAATAATTACGTACTCCCACTCTCAATAAAGGAACTTTTGAATGGCAACAGTAACCCGCCGGTGGGCGCTGACGCTTATTGCCTGTAGCCTGCTCGCAGGCTGCGGCCTGACGCAGACCGTCACGGACGGTACGGTCAGCATCACGAAATCCATCTTCTACAAAAAAATTAAAACGCTGCATCTGGATTTTACCCCGCGCACGGCCATCAACGCCGATGGCGCACAGACGCCGCTGGCAACCATGGTGCGGGTTTATCAGCTCAGGGATCGTAAAGCGGTTGATGCCGCCGATTACCAGACGCTGCTGCGCAGGGCCGATACGGTACTTAAGGACGACGTCCTGGCATCAAAAGAGCTGCTGGTGATGCCCAATGGCAGCGTGACGCTCAATATGCCCATGGATGAGGACGCTCAGTTCGTGGCGGTGGTGGGGCTGTTTAACCGGCCGGATCAGAAGGACAACCGCTGGCGTCTGGTACTGACCCGTGACGACCTCGACCCGGACAACCCCCGCACGATTGAACTGGGTGATGGCTGGCTTGGCCTTGTGCCGGTAAAGGAGTGATGTGATGGATAACTGGCTGGCGCTTTTTGACGGACAGACCCGATATTTTCTGGATATCAATGACAGTTCAGTGAAGCCGGATATTCTGCGCTTTCGCGGCAGCGAAGCCCTGAGCGAGCCCTTCCGGTGGGACATTGAGTTTACCTCCCCGCAGGCGGACATTCCACCGGAACAGGTGCTGATGAAATATGCCACCTTCCGGATGCGTGGCGGCAAAAATGTCCACGGCATGGTGACCCGCCTGGAATGGCTGTCCACCTCTCAGGACCAGTCTCACTACCGGCTCACGCTCAGTTCGCGCCTGGCGCTGCTGGGATACACCCGGCAGTGCGCCGTCTTTCAGAACCAGTCCGTGCCGGAGGTGGTGGAGCAGGTGCTGCGCAAGCACGGGCTGGAGGGCGCTGATTTTGAATTCCGCCTGGAGCACACCTACCCGCCGCGTGAAATTATCACCCAGTGGCGGGAAACGGATTTACAGTTCATCCGGCGCATTCTGTCTGAGGTGGGGATTTACTGGCGTACGGAGATGGATGACACCCGTGAGCTGGATACGTACATTTTTGCCGACAGCCAGCTGAACTATCAGTTTGATGTACGCCTGCCCTACAGCGAACCATCGGGCCTGTTTGACGGCGCGGCAGAATCGGTCTGGGATGTGCGGACCTGGCACAACATCGCCACCGGCACCGTTGCCACGCGGGATTACAACTACCGGACCGCCGCCACGCCGATGGATGCCACAGTCAGCGTGCGTCATGATGCGGTCACCACCGGGGAGCATTATCGCTACGCCGCACCTTATCGTGACGTGGGTGATGACGCCAGCCCGGAGCCGGAAACCGAATCCGGGGCGTTCTATGCGCACATCCATCACGAGCGGGAGCTCAACAGGTCAGCCCGCATTCATCTGTTCAGCAATGCTGCACACCTCACTCCCGGTCAGGTGCTGGAGCCGCAGGGCGACGTCATTACGGCCCTGCAAGAAGGCGTCGTCCTCACCCTGGTGACCTACCGGGGAGCACGTGATTCCCGTCTGCACGTGTCGGTGTGGGGCATGCCTTACACCGAACGGTACTGTTTCCGTCCGGCGGAAATCCCGCGTCCGGAAATTCACGGCACACTTCCGGCCCGGATTGAGAGCCGGGAAAAGAACGATATCTACGCTCACATGGACGGGCAGGGGCGCTACCGGGTGAAGCCGGACTTCGACCGGGAGGGGACCGAACCGGGTTACGGCTATCTGTGGCTGCGGATGGCGAAACCTTATGCCGGTGAAACGCTGGGCTGGCATACGCCGCTCATTGACGGAACCGAAGTGGCGATTGCGTACAGCAACGGTGATATTGACCTGCCGTACATCGCGTATGCGCTGCACGACTCCGAACATCCCGACCTGGTGAACCGGGACAATCACACCCGCAATGTGCTGCGCACCCCGGTGAACAACAAGCTGCGAATGGAAGACAGGCGTGGTGAGGAACACATCAAACTCGCCACGGAGTACGGAAAGACGCAACTGAACACGGGCCATCTGGTGGACAGCCAGGGACAACGTCGCGGCCAGGGGGCCGAACTGCGCACCGATGAGTGGGGCACAATCCGTGCCGGTAAGGGGCTGTTTGTCAGCGCGGATGCGCAGGCAAAGGCGCAGGGTGAGGCGCTGGACAGGGACGCCGCCCTGAAAGAAATCGACAGGCTTAACCAGCAACTGCAACAGCTGGAAATGGCCGCAGAGCAGGCTCTGGCGCTGAAGGCGGATGTTGACAGTCAGATAGAGATGTTTGAGCAGCGGCTGAAACCGCTCAATGAAGTCGTGCTGTTCTCGGCCCCGGAAGGGATGGCGCTGACCAGCGGGGAGCACCTGCAGATGACGGCCACGAAAAATGTCGCCATTAATGCCGGGGGCGATATCAGTGCCGGTGTCATGGGCAATATGACGGCGCTGGCCGGGGAGAGGCTTGGGCTCTTTGCCCGCACCGGCCAGCTGAGTCTGAAATCCGGAGAAGGGCCAGCGGAGGTGCAGGCGCAGAATGCCAGCCTGCGGCTGTTTGCGGAGAAGAAACTGACGCTGAGTTCAGCGAGTGACATCTCGTTTGCCGGGAAGAAGCGTATCACGCTTATCGGTGGCGGGAGCTATCTGCGACTTGAGGCCGGGAAGGTCGAGTATGGTACGACGGCGACGTATATACGGAAGGTGAAGCGGACGATGTTTGCTGGTGCAAATTCAACACCAACGCCATCAATATCAATACCATTAGTTGACGATTTAATCCGGAATGGATTCTTCGATGAACAATTCCGAATCTTGGATGATAGTGGTAAGCCCATGGCTAATGTCCCATATTTTATCTCTAGCGAAAATGGTGAAACATTTAAAGGTGTCGCCGACAATCAAGGTTTGTGCAAACGCGTTTTTTCAAAAGAATCAGCCAAACTTACCGTTTGGCTAGGTGTCCTGGCTCTGGAGAGATGGTAGATGACTGAGCATTCAACTTTAACTAATGAAACTCCACATTCAACGTACGAAATAACTGGTATGTTAATGCCAGCCCGTGCATTCTTCTTTATCGTTGTTGATGAGCCAGGGAAAGACGGTTTTCTTGTTAGGAAAATATATGCTTCAAATTCTGATCCCTATCTTTCAAAAATGGACTTATCATAAGCAAAAATGCTTTCAGAAACTAATCCTGAACGGTATGGTTTAATTCCAAAGAATTTTTCAGCATCCTACTCTGTAGCTGAGCATGTGATGGGGGATAACGCTTCTTCATATATTTCCACTAGCTCTGCCTTTCCGGAAGGATCTCCAAGATTTGAAGGTAAAACAATTATTGTTGATATTGAAAAAGCTGTAATGTCGGGTGCTAAGTTAATTTCTACAGAAGAAATACTTAAGAGCCTTGATGATTACAAGAGCCAAAATCCACACTTGGCAAAACGTATTGATAAAATATCAAAATATGTTAAGGATATAGATAAGGAAGTATTGCTGCACGGTGAAAAAATACCCGCATCCGCGGTTTTCACTCCAGAGACATTAAAATACACAAAGTTCTTTACACGTGCCGCTCGTGTCGTACAGGTGACAGGAATTGTCTTTACAGCTTATGATCTAGAACAGGCGTCAGAAAAATCGCTTAAAAACGGGAGCGTGAAACCGATAACCGCTGAAGTCATTAGGCAAGCTGGAGGATGGGGGATGGCTGTAGCTGGAGCAAAAATAGGTACAGTGGCTGGTGCGGCGGTTGGCATTGAGACGGGCCCTGGGGTGGTGTTAACAGGGCTTATTGGCGGAGTTATATTCGGAACCGCTGGTTATTTTGGTGCAGATTGGGTGGCGGACCATATTGATGAAAATTAACTTATTTAACTTATTCAGGAAAAAAAATTACAGGATGATTTCCCTTGTACTCAATTTATGGCGTTGCCAGAGGAGGGGGGGTATCCTTTATTTTCCTCTCTAGAGAAAAGTAATATATATGCACACTCAACATGTTTTATGATAAAGCCTGAGGGCATATTAGTCATTGAACATTTGATTGAGTTATTTTTTCATAGGGAGGTAAAAATAAGCGAGGTAAAAGAGAAGGTTTCAGATCATAATAAAGTCCTCGTTTTTTATAAATTTAAGGAGTTTGAACAAGATATTGTAAGACTTATCACAAATGATAATGAATTTATCAATTGCCTTTGTGAAAAAGGCATAGAACCTCCAGAACCAGAGTGTGCATTTCCTGATAAAGACTTTGGTACTTATGGTAGTCTGCAAGGAGATATGGAGTTCTGGTGGAACGTATACTGGAAACCATTTTGGGATAGTTTAAGAGAGGAAGAAAGAAAACAATATCTTGAACGAAGTAATTTATCGATTGGTACCATTGAATTTCTGAAACACCGCCGTTAGCTAAAGTATATACAGTATTACTCATTTCGATTATCCAAAATTGCTACGTAAATTTTATTGGTATATTAGGTTTGTATCGCGGGCTGCGTCCTGACGCAGACCGTCACGGACGGTAAGGTCAGCATCACGAAATCCATCTTCTACAGGAATACTAAAAAACTGCATCTGGATTTTACCCCGTGCACAGCCATTAACGCTGATGGATGCCACAGTATTGTGCGTCATGATGCGGTCACCACCGAAGTGGTGATGGCGTACAGCAACAGTAATATTGACCTGCCGTACATCGCGTATGCGCTGCACGACTCTCCGGCGTAATGGACATCCTGACCCGTTAACCGGAATAACCGCACCCGCTATGTCCTGCGCACACCGGCCACCCATAAGCTGAAAACGGAAGAAGTGATAATTTATCTGTCAGTTAATCATTGCGTATTCTCTGGCGAATCAGTTAATAACTGACAGGGAACAGAACCCCTAATAACGAAATACAACACGGATATGGAAATGAAAAAATTAATTCTTCTCTTACTTTCAGGCATTTTGTTGACCACTCAGGCTGACGCTGCTCGTGGAAGAAAGCCCTGCTCCGGTTCAAAAGGCGGGATAGCGCATTGTACATCCGATGGCCGGTTTGTCTGTAATGACGGAAGCCTGAGTCAATCAAAGCGATTTTGCTCTGGATATGGTGATTCTGTAACTCGCGAGCGGGTTAAACCTTCCACCCCCTCCCATAAAACACAAATCAAAAAGGCGACAACAGCGGAAAAGCAAGAGCCACAACGCGTTATTGAAAGCGATGAGCCGGTCGAAACACCAGCCCGCCAGCCCACGTGTGCACCTCTTTATATGGCCAGTAAGCCCGGCTTTACCCATTTACCGATTTGTTCCGGAAATCAGTATTAACAGGGAGCGGAACATCATTTTTCTGTTATTCCGCGTAAATTATCAAGATTAAAATAAAACAGGAAGTAAATATGGCATGAAGAAAAAAGGATGATAATGTTGCAATTCTCATTTTGGTCATTATAGGCGTGATGGTCTGGGGGGGGTATATTGCGGTAAAGGCATTAATCAATCTTAATGAGCGATTCATTGAATCCGTATCGAATCCGGCTGGCGTTATTGGTTTGTTCTTTGGGTTACTGATAGCCATTGCACTAATAACATGAATTATTATTTATCGCGACTTTAGAAAAAATACTGACCTGGGAAAAAAGAGCAAGCCTTTAACGAAACCGTCAGTACCGAAGTTGCTTGCAAGCTTTATCAGGAAAAGCAACAGCTTGCCGGTCAGTGGAAAGAATTTCGCAATGCCAGAAATTAATCTTCCCGTGCACTGCAGCGTATTGTAGACCCAGCGTATAATTTTAAAGTTAAAACACTACTTTTCGGCAACACGGTAAATAACTCGCAAAGCAAATACGACCAGCTCAGGAAGGAGAGAGACGCTTACGCTGCCATCAGCAAGAAAATCACCTTTCTGGAACTTGAAGATAGCGCCGACTGGGGAGGTGTAAAGCAGCAGTTTCTGGATAAGGTCCAGCCCTGCTGGAAAAAGCGCAGAAAGAAAATGAGTATCAGGCTGAGCTTAAGCGTCAGATGCGGGAAGAAAAACAGCATCATGGAAAGGGGCAGATGAATCTATAATAACTAAAAAATCTAATTACCATCAGTTGATAGGTTATGGGAAAATGTTGCCAAACCTCGTTGGCAGCAATCACGCGTGGTGCGCATCATTTGTAAATTATTGTTTGCAAGAAGTGGGGTATGCTAAATCTCATTTTCCATTCAGAGCAAGATCATTCATCGGTGATAGTAATTTTTTCGAAATATCTAAGCCTGTTTACGGGGCTATTGCGACGTCTGGTCATCATGCTACCCTTGTTTATGGAGCTGCAAAGGGTGCCATCATTGGCTTGGGTGGTAACCAAGGCGGGTTATCAATTATAAATGGAACTGTATCTGCAGGGACGATTAAATTTTCCACTTATAAAGGGATGCGATATTTTTTACCTGTAACTTATAAAATATATTATAACGAGGCACAAAAACATAGCTTTCAACAAGTTGATGTCAATGAATTGAACTCAAAGATGTTAAGTATTACCGTAAAGTCAAAAGGAAAAGAGAGTACACGATGAATTGGAAACTAGCTATCGCTTTTACGTTTGTATTATCCCAATCAGCTTTTGCAAGTTCTGAAGCCTTCCAAAAGGTATGGAATGATAGTTCCGGTAAACATGTTTTAATTATAGATAAAAAACTTGATAGCAAAGACGGTGGAATGACCTTACTTGTCAAACAAGTCACAGGGTATAGTAACGATTGGACCCTCAAGGATTTTGTCCGAAAATGCGGCGAAGATATAAAATTAGATATTGCTCCTGATTCTGTCGAGGTGAATAAAATATTTTCTGACGGTGTAGGAACCGTTTTATTTGCCTACAAAATAGGGTGTGTTGGTGGGATTGACCCTGTAATTGTAAAATATTTTGCTTTTAAAAATGGTGTAAAATATTCATTAAGGGGAGAAGAGCATATTATTGTCGGTAGTGAGGGCTTCGGTGGGGAGAAGGCTCCAGTACCTGATTTCAATCTCAGGAATGACAAATCTCTTCTGAAGTACATGATGGGAAAATGGGATTCTACTTCCACAACAAAAATAAATTAAATTATGTGGTTTCATGCCATAAATCTACTGAGGTTTCATCCAGCTTATAAATATTTTTAAGTAGAAATGGTGAGGTAGTTTATAGCACTCGTTATGCTTTCTGTGATTTCAGGTAATGCTTACTCTACCAAGATCAGCAGCAGGGTTGTATTCGGCACGACCTGTAACAATCGCGTAGCGAAAAACCTCACTACAATGCTGGATACTTTGCTTGTAAGCTCAGGCGCTCCCCGCTTTTCCATTCGTTGTAATACGGACAAAAGCTCCAGTGGTTTTATTTCATTAACTAGCTGAGAGCCTGGATAGGGGAAGACATTATTTTTAAAAGCTCGCTTGACGTAATCAGCATAACTCTTTGACCAACCGGATACTTTTGTACTGTACCATTCGGAATCTATTGCTTCAAATGCAGTGGTATCCGAGAGTTTTTTGGCTAACTACGTGGCCTTTATTGACCTCTCCGGGATCCTAATCATTCTCCAATACTTTTTTGCCGCATCTCATTTAGTGCGAGTTTCCGCAAGCGAGATGTTCGGGTAGCTTCCAGAATGAGAGCTTTTTCTCCTTGCAGGCAAACCGATACTACGTGCGCCAGTACTTTGAACCATGTGTATTGACCATAAGATAGAGCCCTTCGCCATCAGCGAGCTTATAGGCCTTGTCTCTGGGTTTTGCAGTCTCGGCCCGACGTGTATTTAAGGTCATTTTTGGGGACTTTTTTGTTGAACAGGATAAGCCCGCACTAAGACCCCAAACGTTAATTGATTCACGTTGAAATGGGGAGACATCTGTTGACGTCGCATAGCCAGGATAGGGGGTTTTCACTGATTATAAGGGGGTTTTATTGAGTTCGGTAGATGGCAGGAGAGGTATGTATGGTGTCCCCTGCAGGAATCGAACCTGCAACTAGCCCTTAGGAGGGGCTCGTTATATCCATTTAACTAAGGGGACAAGGCGGCACGAGTATAGCGTTTTTTGCCCGCCTGAGTAAGAGCCATACCGTCTGACTGCTTAAACCCTCGCCACTCAGGGCGCTTTTTTTATGCCCGGTCGGCCTTTTTCCCTTTCTCCGCCGCCTGGGCGCGAGCTTCCGCTTTTCGCTTGCTGCTCATATCGTTACGGATCTGCGCATGGCTCAGCAGTGCGAAGATGAAGGTCCCGCCACAGATATTTCCCGCCAGGGTCGGCAGGGCGAACGGCCAGATAAAGTCGCTCCAGGGCAGATTTCCATTAAACACCAGATAAAGGATCTCGACCGAGCCCACCACAATATGGGTGGTATCCGCCAGGGCGATAAGCCAGGTCATGAGAATAATCACCACGATTTTGGCGGCGCCGGCGACAGGAAACATCCAGACCATGGTGGCGACCAGCCAGCCGGAAATAATCGCATTGGCGAACATCTCTGTCGGACTGTTTTTCATTACGTCTTCGGCGATGCTGACAAAGGCCTGACGGGTTGGCTCATCAAAAATAGGCATATAATTGAAGGCCCATGCGGCCACCGCGGTACCGATGAGATTGCCCGCCAGCACCACCGACCATAGCCGCATCAGCAAACCGACGTTACCGAGGGTGGGATTATGCATCACTGGCAGAACGGCGGTGACCGTATTTTCAGTGAACAGCTGCTGGCGGGCCATAATTACGATAATAAAGCCGAAGGTGTAGCCGAGGTTTTCCAGCAAAAAACCGCCCGGGATCCCCTCCAGTTTGACGTGAAAAATTCCCTTCGCCAGCAGGGAGGCCCCCATCGACAGGCCGGCCGCAATCGCTGACCATAGCAGGGCCAGCGCATCGCGCTCCATCTCTTTTTCCCCTTCCTGGCGAATATGTTCATGGATCGCCATCGCCCGCGAGGGAAGGCGATCTTCATTTACTTCGATCTCTTCACCACGCTGATTTTCCTCACTTTCTACTTCTCTTTCGTCATCCTCTGCCTTTAATTTGTTATTGTCTAGTTCATCCATTTCGTGGCCCTCGCTATCAATCTGTATAGTTATAGCGTAGCGGCTTTCCCTGCCGTCTGGCTGGGCATACTCTGAAATCGCAAAAATGGTAACGTCAGATTTTTGTCGCTCCGGTAGAATAGGAGCCCCGCGATTTCGTTATTCCCAGGCTAAGATCAAATCAACAACTTGGGTGATATAGACATCGTTCAACGTGCTGTTACAATCGCTCACATCTTTACGGGCGGAAGCGTTGTCTTTCCGTCATGGATGGCAACTCGCGATAGCCATAAAAACCAGGGAGACATCTATGAATTATCGCCTGTCGGCGCTTGCGCTTGGCGCCACATTGCTGGTGGGATGTGCCAGTTCCAGCTCTGGCGATCGGCCGCAGGGGCGCTCAGACCCGTTAGAAGGGTTTAACCGCACGATGTTTAACTTCAACTTTAACGTGGTTGATCCTTACGTGCTTCGCCCCGTCGCGGTGGCATGGCGCGACTACGTCCCACAGCCGGCGCGCAACGGGTTAAGCAATTTTACCAGTAACCTGGAAGAGCCGGCAGTGATGGTGAACTACTTCCTGCAGGGCGACCCCTATAAAGGTATGGTGCATTTTACCCGCTTCTTCCTGAACACCATTCTCGGTATGGGTGGGCTTATCGATGTGGCCGGGATGGCGAATCCGCAGCTACAGCGGGTTGAGCCACATCGTTTCGGCAGTACGCTTGGGCATTATGGCGTTGGCTATGGCCCGTATGTTCAGTTGCCGTTCTATGGAAGCTTTACCTTGCGCGACGAAGGCGGCGATATGGCCGATGGCTTGTATCCGGTGCTCTCCTGGCTGACCTGGCCGATGTCGATCGGTAAATGGGCGGTGGAAGGGATTGAGACACGTGCTCAGCTGCTGGATTCCGACGGCCTGCTGCGCCAGTCTTCCGACCCTTACATTCTGATGCGTGAAGCCTACTTCCAGCGTCATGACTTTATCGCCAACGGCGGTAAGCTGACCCCGGCGGACAACCCGAATGCTCAGGCTATTCAGGATGAGCTGAAGGATATCGATTCACAGTGATCGGCGAATGATAAAAAAAGGGTGAACATAATGTTCACCCTTTTTTGTGGCGCGCTGCTTATCAGAAGCGGTAGTTGAAGTTAGCGCCGTACAGCCAGGCGGTTCCTTCGGAACGGAAGGTATACGGGCCTTCCTTAATTTCAACATGCTGCCCGTGCATGTATGAAACGCCGACGTCAACCGAGGCATCTTTATTGAACGCGTAGGTGGTACCCGCGCTCAGCCACAGGCGATCCTGGTCCGGAATAGAGATAGAGCGGTTATTAGCCGGCACCGGGCTGTCATCGAAGGCGATACCGGTACGGAAGGTCCAGTTATCGTCATAATAATAGGTGGTCCCCAGCGCAAGACGATAGGCGTCCTTGAAGCCTTCCTCTTTATAGAACAGCGTCTGGCCGTTGCTGCCGGTGGCTTTCAGCTCCTGGAACTGACTCCAGCTGGTGTAGGTCAGGCTATAGTGGACCGCCCACTGCGGCGCCACGCGGTTATAGCCGGACAGCTCCCACATTTCCGGCAGGTTAAGGGTTAGCGAACCATTTGTCGTCTGGCCGCTGGTGCCCGCCGGCAGGCCGAAGTTGCCGAGGATCTGGTTATAGGCCGCCGGCAGGCTGCTGCGGTAGTTACCGTCGAAGTCGATCTTGACCTCAGAACGGTAGGTTAAACCGTAGCGGTTATTCTTATCCAGCTCATAGAGGATCCCGGCGTTCCAGCCGAAGCCCCACGCGTTGCCATTAAGATGGGCGATCTGCGTGTCGGCCGGGATCTTCGCTACCTGGCCCGCCAGCGCCGGCGGCAGCGCGCCAGAGCCTGCGACAATCTGCCCCAGATCGCCTGCATAGCGCTCGATCTTCGCCTTGGCGTAGACCGCGTCAAAGCCTAAGCCGAAGCTCCAGTTGCTGTCGAGGCGGTAGGCGCCGCTCAGGTTGAAGTTCGCGGTGGTCAGGTCGGTTTTACCGCCCATGCTGCCGGCCGCATAATCATCGTTATACTCTGTTGCCAGACCATAGTTAGAGGTGATAGACGCCCCCCAACCAAATTGGTCGTTAATCGGCGCGACAAAGTGGAAGTTGGGCACCCACGCCGTCGGGGCGATATTGTCTGCTTTCAGGCTCTTGCCGGTGGGAGAGGTGCCCGAAACATTAACGCCCGGGTCGACAAACACGGCGCCCGCCGACATGGTCGGGCGGTCGAACATCATAATTAATGCCGGGTTACGACTGGCATTACCAGCATCGTCAGCGATCGCCCCTTCACCGGAATAGGCACGACCCAGCCCCGATGCAGAGAATTCGTTGAGCTGGAAGCCTGCTGACCAGGCCTGGGTGGAAACAAGTGCGACAGCCACTGCAAGGGCAGATTGGGTAAAGCGGGTTTTCTGGCTCATGCCCATAACCTCATTGAGTTATTTTTTTTTAAACTATGTTACATGCCGTAACAGAAGCGCGGGAGTGTAGGGTCTGCGGTACAACCAAGAAATCAGACCAGTGCGCTGAGTATAGGTCTGACCAGATGATTTGTTGCAAGTATGTTTATGAAGTTTTTCAATTGTGATAACAGAAACGCGATCCAGCTGGCAAAAATCTCGGAGAGAGCAAGGGGGACAGAAGGGGATTTTTGTTTTAGTTCATTTTTAAGTGTGATTTCTGTCACTTAACGCCGGCAGAGCGATTCTCGGCTGGAGGCTCACCGTGGACAGGGCGTAAAATAGGCACATCATTTTTCTGGCACCGAAGGTGCATCTCCAGAGGAAATCTACGATGAGTAAATGTAGCGCTGATGAAACCCCGGTTTGCTGCTGTATGGATGTTGGCACGATTGTTGACAACACCGACTGCACCGCCTCCTACAGCCGCGTATTCGCCAACCGCGCTGAAGCCGAGCAAACGCTCGCCGCGTTAAGCGAAAAAGCCCGCAATGTCGAATCTGAGCCGTGCCAAATTAACCCAACCTTCACTGACGTTGACGGCGGTGTGCAGCTGGATATCGATTTTGTTTTCAGCTGCGAAGCAGAATCCCTGATCTTCCAGCTGGGCTTACGTTAATCCTTCCCCCTCGACGCCCCTGATTAGGGGCGTTTCCTTTTCTTTTCACTGTGTTTTGGCTCGCAATTTTGCGCTTCTCCGATTGGCTTAATGTAAAAAATTAGTTAAGAATGTTATCAGGTCAGACCACTTGGTTGTCTTGGTTAACAGGGGAGTGTTATGAGTCAGGCATTACCGCTTATCACCCGTCAGGGCGATCGCATTGCCATTGTCACGGGGCTACGCACGCCATTTGCTCGTCAGGCTACGGCTTTTCATGGCGTTCCGGCCATTGATTTAGGAAAAATGGTGGTTGGCGAGATGCTGGCGCGCAGCGACATTCCTGCCGAAGTCATCGAGCAACTGGTCTTTGGCCAGGTGGTGCAGATGCCGGAAGCGCCGAACATCGCCCGGGAAATTGTGCTGGGTACCGGCATGAGCGTACATACCGACGCCTATAGCGTCAGCCGCGCCTGCGCCACCAGTTTCCAGGCCGTGGCGAACGTCGCTGAAAGCCTGATGGCCGGCACCATCCGCGCCGGTATTGCCGGCGGCGCCGACTCCTCCTCTGTCCTGCCCATTGGGGTCAGTAAAACGCTGGCCCGCACGCTAGTGGATGCCAATAAGGCACGCACGCTGAGCCAAAAGCTGAAGCTGTTTTCCCGTCTGCGGCCACGCGACCTGCTGCCGGTCCCCCCGGCGGTGGCTGAATATTCAACCGGATTGCGGATGGGCGATACCGCCGAGCAGATGGCGAAAAGCTGGGGGATCTCCCGCGAGCAACAGGATGCCCTGGCGCATCGTTCGCACCAGCTGGCAGCGAAAGCCTGGGAAGAGGGTAAACTGTCCGCAGAGGTGATGACCGCCTATGCTCCCCCTTTCCGCGAACCGCTCGAGCAGGACAACAATATTCGTAAAAATTCAACGCTCGCAGATTATCAGAAGTTACGCCCGGCCTTTGACCGCAAACATGGCACCGTCACCGCCGCCAACAGTACGCCGCTGACGGACGGCGCGGCAGCGGTGATCCTGATGACCGAGTCGCGGGCTAAAGAGCTGGGGCTGAGGCCGCTGGGCTATCTGCGCAGCTACGCCTTTACCGCCATCGACGTCTGGCAGGATATGCTGCTGGGGCCCGCGTGGTCCACGCCGCTGGCGCTGGAGCGCGCTGGCCTGACGCTGGCGGATCTCACGCTTATCGATATGCACGAAGCTTTCGCCGCGCAGACGCTGGCCAATCTCCAGTGTCTGGCAAGCGACCGCTTTGCCCGCGAGGTGCTGGGCCGCTCGCAGGCCACCGGTGAGGTAGATGAAAGCAAGTTTAACGTCCTCGGCGGCTCTATCGCCTACGGTCACCCCTTCGCCGCCACCGGCGCGCGGATGATCACCCAGACGCTGCATGAGCTGCGGCGACGGGGCGGGGGATTTGGTTTGGTGACGGCCTGCGCGGCTGGTGGTCTGGGTGCGGCGATGATCGTGGAGGCTGAATAATGGATACTGTTTCCGCTTTTAAGCTTGAGGTCCGTGCGGACAAAATCGCGGTGATCACCATTGATGCCCCGGGTGAAAAAATGAATACCCTGAAAGCCGAATTTGGCAGTCAGGTACGGGGATTGATACGCCAGTTACGTGACGATAAGTCAGTGCGCGGCGTAGTATTTATCTCCGCCAAAGCGGATAACTTTATCGCCGGCGCTGATATCAACATGATTGCCCGCTGCCGCAGCGCGCAGGAGGCGGAAGCGCTGGCGCGCCAGGGACAGCAGATTATGGCTGAGATCCATGGCCTGTCGATCCCGGTGATTGCCGCTATCCACGGCGCCTGCCTTGGCGGCGGTCTGGAGCTGGCGCTGGCCTGTCATGGCCGTATCTGTAGCGATGACGAAAAAACCCGACTCGGCTTGCCGGAGGTACAGCTTGGCCTGCTGCCGGGTTCCGGCGGGACGCAGCGTTTACCGCGGCTGATCGGGGTCAGCACCGCGCTGGATATGATGCTCACCGGCAAGCAGCTGCGGCCGCGGCAGGCGCTGAAGGCCGGTCTGGTGGACGAGGTGGTGCCGCAGGCGATTTTACTGCAGGCGGCGGTGGAGTTGGCGCTGAAGGGACGACCGACCAGCCGGGAGGTGCCTGTTCGTGAACGCGTACTGGCAGGGCCCCTGGGGCGCCATCTGTTATTCCAGTTTGTCGGTAAACAAACGCAGCGCAAAACGCAGGGAAATTACCCGGCGGTGAAGCGAATCTTGCAGGTCGTCGAGAATGGTCTGGCCCATGGCTGCAGCAGCGGATACGCTGAAGAGGCGCGCGCATTTGGCGAACTGGCGATGAGCCCGCAGTCGCAGGCGCTGCGATCGATCTTCTTTGCCAGTACCGATCTGAAAAAAGACCCTGGCGCCGAGGCGGGCCCCGGTCCGCTGAGAAGCGTTGCAGTACTGGGCGGTGGCTTGATGGGCGGGGGGATCGCCTATGTGACCGCCTGTAAGGGTGGGCTGCCGGTGCGGATTAAAGATATCCAGCCGCGTGGCATCAACCACGCCTTAAAGTACAGCTGGGATCTGCTGAATAAACAGGTTCGTCAGCGTCGACTGCGCCCAGTGGAGCGCGATCGTCAGATGGCGCTGATCTCCGGCACTACCGACTATCAGGGCTTTGCTCATCGCGATGTGGTGATCGAGGCGGTATTTGAAGACCTGGCTCTCAAACAGCGGATGGTCAGCGAAGTGGAACAATACGGCGGGCCGCAGACCATCTTTGCGTCGAATACCTCATCGTTGCCAATCGGCGATATTGCCGCTCACGCCAGCCGCCCGGGGCAGGTAATCGGCCTGCATTTTTTCAGTCCGGTGGAAAAAATGCCGCTGGTTGAGGTGATCCCGCACAAGGGAACCGACCCGCAGACTATCGCCACCGTGGTGCAGCTGGCTAAACGGCAGGGGAAAACGCCGATTGTTGTCGCAGATAAAGCGGGGTTCTATGTGAACCGTATCCTCGCGCCGTATATCAATGAAGCGATGCGCCTGCTGGTGGAAGGCGAACCGATTGAAGTCATTGATAACGCGTTGGTTAAATTCGGTTTCCCGGTGGGGCCAATTCAACTGCTGGATGAGGTGGGTATCGATACCGGCACCAAAATTATCCCCGTGCTGGAGGGCGCGTTTGGAGAACGTTTTAGCCCGCCTGCAAACATCATTGACGCGATTTTGAAGGACGATCGCAAAGGCAGAAAAAATAATCGTGGTTTCTATCTTTATGAGACAAAAGGGCGTAAAAGCAAAAAACGGCCCGACCCGGCAGTCTATCCGCTGCTCGGCATCGGCCGCCCGCAGTCGCGGCTTTCCGCGCAGCAGGTGGCGGAGCGCTGTGTGATGATGATGCTTAACGAAGCGGCGCGCTGCTTTGATGAGCAGATTATCCGGAGCGCGCGCGATGGCGATATCGGCGCCGTCTTTGGTATAGGGTTTCCGCCATTTCTTGGCGGCCCGTTCCGGTATATGGATACTATCGGCGCGGGTGAAGTTGCCGCGATCCTGCAGCGCCTGGCCGCCCAGTTCGGCCCACGTTTTACACCCTGTGACACTTTATTACGCATGGCTGAACAGGGGACCACCTTTTGGCCAGCGGATGAACGGCTGACCTAAGTTGTGGTCAAAGAAGGTAAATCCGGCTGCGGACGACGCTGTTGATTGGCTGTTTTGTAAACAATGATTGACTATACTTACGCCATTGAGGTAAAAAACAGCGTTTCATTCGTGGAATGGATCAGGCACAATGCCCGGCCACCGGGTCACCTGCGTATTGTCTTCGCAGGCCAAACTACGGTGCTTCTGGTTAACAAAAGCGGTGCAATATGCAAGTTTTTATTATGCGTCACGGCGACGCTGCCCTCGATGCAGCCAGTGACTCGGTTCGTCCATTAACCGTATGCGGTTGTGATGAGTCTCGTCAGATGGCAACCTGGCTGAAAGGTCAAAAAGTGGATATTGAGCGCGTTCTTGTCAGTCCCTATCTGCGTGCGGAACAGACGCTGGATATTGTTGGGGAGTGCATGAACCTGCCGAAACATGTCGACGTGATGCCGGAGCTCACGCCGTGCGGTGATGTGGGAATGGTGAGCGCCTATCTGCAGGCGCTGGCGAATGAAGGCGTGGCGACGGCGCTGGTTGTCTCCCACCTGCCGCTGGTGGGGTATCTGGTCTCAGAGCTGTGTCCGGGGGAAACGCCCCCGATGTTCACCACCTCGGCTATCGCCTGCGTGACGCTGGATGCCGACGGCAAAGGTGAGTTCCTCTGGCAAAAAAGCCCCTGCAACCTCAAGATGGCCAACGCCATCTGACGGCCCCCCGGAGCCCGCCGTTACGGCAGCTCCGGCGGTTGCCACTCCTCGACCTCAATCAATATCAGCAGTGCGGCGTCACCGCCGTACTCTTTTGGTGCCTGGTGAAACGCCATAATATGCGGATGTTGCGCCAGCCACAGCGGGGTTTGCTGTTTGAGGATGTGTTTCCCGTGCCCGTGCATCACGCAGGCGCAAAACACATGCTCGCGGCGGCAGGCGGCAATTAGCGCGCCCAGTTCCTGTTTGGCCTGCTGCTGGGTAAGCCCATGCAGATCGAGGAACAGCTCCGGCGAATAATCTCCACGGCGCAGCTTTTTCAGCTCGAAATGGCTGACGTCGGGGCGGACATATTTCGTCGAGCCTTCGGTATTCAGTAGCGGTTGAAACTCATCGGAAAAATAGTGGCTGTTATCGACCTGTTCCTGCAGCAAACGCTTAGGAGCAACCTCGGTAATTTTCTTGCGCTGCGGGCGGTGAACAATAGTGTCCTGTTTGATCTTCCGCGTGCCGGTCATCAGCTGACGGAACAGCGCCTGATCCTCCTCGCTAAGCGATGTCTTCTTTTTCATTGTCCGCTCTCATTCATACTTTGCGCTAGTTTACCCGACTCAATATCCCTTCGGGCAAGGAAAACCTGTTTTTTCCCCCGCCCCTTATCGCAAGAATGCTGATTTATCGCCGTCTTCATGGCACACTAGCCGCCGAATTTATAGCAGAGTGTGCCCTGGAGGATGTCGTGGATAAAATTTTTGTTGATGAGGCAGTCAATGAGCTGCATACCATTCAGGACATGCTGCGCTGGGCGGTAAGCCGTTTCAGCGCTGCTAATATCTGGTACGGTCACGGGACTGATAACCCGTGGGACGAGGCGGTACAGCTGGTGCTGCCTTCACTGTATCTGCCGCTGGATATCCCGGAAGACATGCGCACTGCGCGCCTGACCTCCAGCGAGAAACACCGCATTGTAGAGCGGGTGATTCGCCGCGTGAACGAGCGTATTCCCGTCGCCTATCTGACCAACAAAGCGTGGTTCTGCGGGCATGAGTTTTACGTTGATGAGCGGGTGCTGGTGCCGCGCTCCCCGATTGGCGAACTGATCAATAACCAGTTTGCCGGACTGATTAACCATAAGCCGCAGCACATTCTTGATATGTGCACCGGTAGCGGCTGCATCGCCATCGCCTGCGCCTATGCCTTCCCGGAGGCGGAAGTCGATGCGGTAGATATCTCCCCGGACGCGCTGGCCGTCGCCGAGCACAACGTTGAGTCCCATGGCCTGATCCATCACGTTACGCCGATCCGTTCCGACCTGTTCCGCGATCTGCCGAAGCTGCAGTACGATCTGATCGTCACCAATCCGCCGTATGTCGATGAAGAGGACATGGCCGATCTGCCGGAAGAGTATGAGCATGAGCCGGTGCTGGGGCTGGCCTCCGGAAGCGACGGCCTGAAGCTAACGCGCCGTATCCTTGGCAACGCGCCGGATTATCTCAGCGACGACGGGATTCTGATTTGTGAAGTCGGTAACAGCATGGTACATCTGATGGAGCAGTATCCGGATGTGCCGTTTACCTGGCTTGAGTTTGATAACGGCGGCGACGGGGTCTTTATGCTGACCAAACAGCAGCTGATTGACGCCCGTGCGCACTTCGGTATTTATAAAGACTAAAAAAACAACACGCCAACATAACGAAAAAGATTGGAGCCGTGATGTCAGGAAATACAATTGGACAACTCTTTCGCGTCACTACCTTCGGCGAATCGCACGGTCTGGCGCTGGGCTGCATCGTTGACGGCGTGCCGCCGGGCATCCCGCTGACCGAAGCCGACCTGCAGCACGACCTCGATCGTCGTCGCCCGGGTACCTCGCGTTACACCACGCAGCGTCGCGAGCCGGATCAGGTCAAAATCCTCTCCGGCGTCTTCGAAGGCGTTACCACCGGGACCAGTATCGGTCTGCTGATTGAGAACACCGATCAGCGTTCGCAGGATTACGGCGCGATCAAAGATCTGTTCCGTCCGGGACACGCCGATTACACCTACGAGCAAAAGTATGGTCTGCGCGACTATCGCGGCGGCGGTCGTTCTTCTGCGCGCGAAACCGCGATGCGCGTAGCGGCCGGGGCGATTGCCAAAAAATACCTTGCCGCGAAGTTCGGCATCGTCATTCGCGGCTGCCTGACGCAGATGGGCGATATTCCGCTGGCCATCAAAGATTGGGATCAGGTTGAGCAGAACCCCTTCTTCTGTCCGGACCCGGATAAAATCGACGCCCTGGATGAACTGATGCGCGGCCTGAAAAAAGAGGGCGACTCCATTGGCGCGAAAGTGACGGTGGTGGCTGACGGCGTACCGCCAGGCCTCGGCGAGCCGGTCTTCGACCGCCTGGATGCCGATATCGCCCACGCGCTGATGAGCATCAACGCCGTGAAAGGGGTGGAAATTGGCGACGGCTTCGAGGTGGTGAAGCTGCGCGGCAGCGAAAACCGCGATGAGATCACTAAAGCCGGGTTCCAGAGCAACCACGCCGGCGGCATTCTTGGCGGCATCAGCAGCGGCCAGCAGATCGTTGCCAACATCGCGCTGAAGCCTACCTCCAGTATTACCGTTCCCGGTCATACGATTAACCGCTTTGGCGAAGAAGTGGAGATGATCACCAAAGGGCGTCACGATCCGTGCGTCGGCATCCGCGCCGTACCGATCGCTGAGGCGATGCTGGCGATCGTTCTGATGGATCACTTTATGCGTCAGCGCGCGCAGAATGGCGACGTGACGACGACAATTCCACGCTGGTAACCATGAAAAACACCGTTATCGCACTGCTTGCGCTGTTGGCCAGCGCCGGTAGCCTGGCCGCCACGCCATGGCAGAAAATAACCCAACCGATCGGCGGCAGCGCCCAGTCAATCGGCGCGTTTTCCAATGGCTGTATCGTTGGCGCCGAGGCGCTCCCCCTGAGTGCCCCCGGCTATCAGGTGATGCGTACCGATCAGCGTCGCTACTTCGGTCATCCGGATCTGGTTCAGTTTATTCAGCGCCTGAGTAATCAGGTGCACAATAAAGGTATGGGAACCGTGCTGATTGGCGACATGGGGATGCCGGCGGGCGGGCGCTTTAACGGCGGGCACGCCAGCCACCAGACGGGCCTCGATGTCGATATCTTCCTTCAGCTGCCGCAAACGCGCTGGACATCGTCCCAGCTGTTGAAGCCGCAGGCGCTGGACCTGGTCGCCAGCGATGGCAAGCATGTGGTGCCGTCGCTATGGAGCCCGCAAATCAGCCAGCTTATCAAGCTGGCGGCGGAAGATAGCGAAGTTACCCGCATCTTCGTCAACCCGGCGATTAAACAGCAGCTGTGCCTGGACGCGGGCAGCGACCGCCAGTGGCTGCGTAAAGTCCGTCCCTGGTTCCAGCATCGCGCTCATATGCACGTCCGACTGCGTTGCCCGGCGGGAAGTCTGGAGTGCGAGGATCAGGCGCCGCCGCCGCCCGGCGATGGCTGCGGAGCGGAGCTGCAGAGCTGGTTCGAACCACCTAAACCCGGGTCTACCCCCCCTGTGAAGAAGACGCCGCCGCCGCTGCCGCCTTCCTGCCAGGCGCTACTGGATGAGCATGTGCTGTAATGGATAGTTTTATCGAGTTGTTTGCCGTATCGCCGCTGGTGCTGGTGGTACTCTTCTTTGTCGCCATCCTGGCCGGTTTTATTGACTCACTGGCGGGAGGTGGGGGCTTATTGACTGTCCCTGCGCTGATGGCGGCCGGCATGCCGCCAGCCCAGGCGCTGGCGACCAATAAGCTGCAGGCCTGCGGCGGGTCGCTATCGGCGACCCTCTATTTTGTCCGCCGCAAGGTGGTTAATCTGGCCGATCAGAAGCTGAATATTCTGATGACCTTTATCGGCTCAACCGCCGGAGCGCTGCTGGTGCAGCACGTACAATCCGATATTCTGAAGCAGATCCTGCCGTTGCTGGTGATTGGCATCGGCCTTTATTTCCTGCTGATGCCGAAACTGGGCGAAGCCGACCGGCAGCGTCGGCTTTACGGTCTGCCGTTTGCGCTGGTCGCCGGCGGTAGCGTAGGGTTTTACGATGGCTTTTTCGGCCCCGGCGCCGGTTCGTTTTACGCCCTGGCTTTTGTCACTCTGGCCGGGTTTAACCTTGCCAAGTCGACGGCCCATGCCAAGCTGCTGAACGCCACCTCAAACGTCGGCGGCCTGCTGCTGTTTATCATCGGTGGAAAGGTTATCTGGGCCACCGGCTTTGTGATGATGGCCGGCCAGTTTATTGGCGCCCGCGCCGGGTCCCGGCTGGTGCTGAGTAAAGGGCAGTCGCTGATCCGGCCGATGATCGTTATCGTCTCGGCGGTGATGAGCGCGAAACTTCTTTATGACAGCCACGGGGCTGAGATTTTGCAGTGGTTGGGAATTCATTAATGCAACAGCAACACCATTATCAGCAGCTGATAGACCTTTTCGACAGCTGCTTTGCCGAAGAATTTAATACCCGCCTGATTAAAGGCGACGATGAGCCGATCTACCTTCCGGCTGACGATGAAACGCCCTATCACCGTATCGTGTTTGCGCACGGATTTTTTGCCAGCGCCCTGCACGAGATCTCTCACTGGTGTGTCGCCGGCAAGGCGCGTCGCGAACAAGTAGATTTTGGCTACTGGTACTGCCCGGACGGCCGCGATGCGATGACCCAAAGCCAGTTTGAGGATGTCGAGGTGAAACCGCAGGCCTTTGAGTGGCTGTTCTGCGTGGCGGCGGGATTTCCGTTTAACGTCAGCTGTGACAATCTGGAAGGGGACGTTGAGCCCGATCGCATCGCCTTCCAGCGCCGGGTGCATGCTCGGGTGATGACTTTACTTGAACAAGGGATCCCCGAACGTCCGGCGCGCTTTATTCGCGCGTTACAACACTATTATCAAACGCCGCCATTGACGGCGGAACACTTTCCGTGGCCGGAAGACCTGCACTAAGGCCGCACATTACATGACAAGAGGTAAGATGATGATCGCGGAGTTTGAATCACGCATTCTGGCGCTGATTGACAACATGGTAGACCACGCCAGTGATGATGAACTGTTTGCCGGCGGTTATCTGCGCGGCCACCTGACGCTGGCGGTGGCTGAGCTGGAAGGTGAGGGCGAGCATTCTGCTGACGCGGTACACAGCAGAGTTAGCCAGAGCCTGGAGAAAGCCATCAGCGCTGGCGAACTGTCGCCGCCGGACCAAATTCTGGTGCAGGGGATGTGGCATAACCTGTATCAACAGGCGAAAAATCAGGCCTGAGCCATGTTGTAGCCCGGGTCAGGCGTCAGCCGTACCCGGGAAATTGCCTGCCCTCATGGTTTTATTTCACCGCTTTTCCCTTCAGCAGTTTTCTCACCCACAGCCGATTCGGATTCAGCGCCGCCAGGGTGTCGCTATCCAGCGGCAGCGGTTCCGCGCTCATTTGCGCCGCCAGCAGCTCAGCGCTTAACGGCGCGGTGCAAAGTCCGCGCGACCCGAGCGCGCCAAGCATAAACAGGTTACGACAGACCGGCGCGCTATCGGCGATATCCGGTTGTTCGTGGAGGCTGGCGTATTGCGTCAATGTTGCCGCGTAGTCCGGCACGTTGCCGACCATCGGTAGATGATCGCGGGTGGCGCAGCGCACGCCGCAGCGAGCGTCGTTGGCGCTGATATCCACGTCCTGCGGCCACTCCGCGCCCGGGAAGCAGTCGATCAGCCGTTGCCGGTTGTGCTGCTGATCTTCTTCGCTGAAGTTGGTGTCGGTTTTCCCGCGGTGGTAGCTGGCGCCAATGCAGTGCTGCTGATTTTGCGGATTCTGTGGCGTCAGGTAGCCGTCGTAGCACAGCACCTGGCGCAGGGCGGCAAGCCGCGGGGTGGTGGGAATATGGCTGACCTGGCCGCCAACCGGGTAGACCGGCAGTTGGGCTGTTTGCGCAAAATCAGTGATGCGGTGGCCGTTCGCCAGAACCACCGCCTGATGATAGCGCTGCTGATTGAGCAGCCAGCCATCGCCCTCCGCGCTGAGTGTTTCGACGGGATAACCATAGTGCACGTGCAGTCCGCGCGTGGCCGCCAGCGCCAGCAGCTCGGCGGTGAGCTGCTGCGGGCACAGCCAGCCGCCGGCCGGATAGGTGATGCCGCCGCAGCCGGTATCGACGCCGGTCAGCCCGGCAACCTGTTCCGCCGTCACCGCGCAGGCGATGTCCGGGGGTAAATTCAGCGCCAGCATCTGGGCGATTTTATGCGTGCTTTTCTCATCCCAGCCGAGCTGGGTAACACCGCACCATTGGTGATCGAACATCACCGGCAGCGCGTCATACATTCGGCGGGCGAAGGTAAAGGCGGCCGGAAAAAAGCGCGCCAGCGCCGGATCGTGCTGACTTAACAGCGGATACAGCGCGCCCTGGCGATTGCCGGAGGCGCCCTGCGCTGGAGCCTCATCGGCGCAGTAAAGGGTCACCTGCCAACCGCGGCGCAGCAGCGCCAGGGAGAGCAGGGCGCTGGCGATCCCGCCGCCGATGATGGCCGCCTCGCGGGCATCGCTGCTACTGCGAGCGAACCAGGGGGCGCGCGCAGGAAAGCTCAGCGTTTGCGCCATCTCGCCGGTCAGCATCTCCCGCTTGCGGCCGAAGCCTTTGCTTTTAAGCATGGTAAAGCCGGCCTCCTGCAGGCCACGGCGGACAAAACCGGCGGAGGTAAAGGTGGCCAGCGTCCCGCCGGGCCGCGCCAGGCGCGCCATGGCGCTGAACAGCTCCTGAGTCCACATGTCGGGATTTTTCGCCGGGGCAAAGCCGTCAAGAAACCAGGCGTCCACCTGCTGGTTCAGCGAATCATCCAGCTCCCTGGTCAGCTCATTGATATCGCCAAACCACAGATCGAGCGTCACCCGCCCGCCGTCGAGCAGCAGACGATGGCACCCGCCGAAGGCCGACGGCCATTGCGCCTGCAGCTGCTGCGCCCACGGAGACAGCTCTGGCCAGCGCTGGTGCGCCAGGCGGAGATCCTCAGCCTTCAGCGGATATTTTTCAAAACTGATGAAATGTAACCTTTGCAAGGTAACGTCCGGGTTATCACGAACAAAAACGTCAAACGCCTGCCAGAGGGTGAGGAAATTGAGCCCGGTGCCGAAGCCGCTCTCCGCGACGATCATCAGCGGGCGAGGGTGGCTGGGGAAGCGCTCCGGCAGGCGATTTCCGCCGAGAAAAACGTAGCGAGTCTCTTCCAGACCGTTGTCATTGGAAAAGTAAACATCGTCGAAATCTCGGGAAACAGGTGTACCCTCAGCGTTGAATTCCAGGTTGGCGGGTTGTATGGCGTTTTGTTTCACGTAAGTTACTCGAATCACAAGGCGTAGCACGATCTTAACGATGTGTGCCTGAGGGCGCAAATTTATACACAAAATGTCTGATCGGACTTGTTCGGCGTACAAGTGTACGCTATTGTGCGACACGAAACTTAAAATAGTGCGACTTACAGAGGTATTTAATGAAACGTGCAGTGATTACTGGCTTGGGCATCGTTTCCAGCATCGGTAATAACCAGCAGGAAGTCCTGGCATCTCTGCGTGAAGGACGTTCAGGGATCACTTTCTCTCAGGAGCTTAAAGATTCAGGGATGCGCAGCCACGTATGGGGCAACGTCAAACTGGATACCACTGGCCTCATTGACCGCAAAGTAGTGCGCTTTATGAGCGACGCCTCCATCTATGCTTACCTGTCCATGGAACAGGCTGTTGCCGACGCAGGTCTGGCGCCTGAAGCATATCAGAATAACCCGCGTGTCGGCCTGATCGCAGGCTCCGGCGGCGGTTCCCCGAAATTCCAGGTCTTCGGCGCCGATGCCATGCGTAGCCCGCGTGGTCTGAAAGCCGTGGGCCCGTATGTGGTCACCAAAGCGATGGCTTCCGGCGTTTCCGCCTGCCTCGCTACGCCGTTCAAAATTCACGGCGTTAACTACTCCATCAGCTCGGCCTGCGCCACTTCCGCCCACTGTATTGGTAACGCGGTAGAGCAGATCCAGCTGGGCAAACAGGACATCGTCTTTGCCGGCGGCGGCGAAGAGCTGTGCTGGGAAATGGCCTGCGAATTCGACGCCATGGGCGCGCTGTCCACTAAATACAACGACACCCCGGAAAAAGCGTCCCGTACCTATGATGCTAACCGTGACGGCTTCGTTATCGCCGGCGGCGGCGGTATGGTCGTGGTGGAAGAGCTGGAACACGCCCTGGCGCGTGGCGCGCACATCTATGCCGAAATCGTCGGCTATGGCGCGACCTCCGATGGCGCGGACATGGTCGCCCCGTCTGGTGAAGGCGCAGTGCGCTGCATGCAGATGGCGATGCATGGCGTTGATACGCCGATCGACTATCTGAACTCCCACGGTACCTCCACTCCGGTCGGCGACGTGAAAGAGCTGGGCGCCATCCGCGAAGTATTCGGCGACAACAGCCCGGCTATTTCGGCAACTAAAGCGATGACCGGCCACTCGCTGGGCGCGGCGGGCGTACAGGAAGCCATCTACTCCCTGCTGATGCTGGAGCACGGCTTTATCGCGCCGAGCATCAACGTTGAAGAGCTCGACGAGCAGGCTGCCGGCCTGAACATCGTCACCAAACCGACGGACGCTAAGCTGACCACCGTAATGTCCAACAGCTTCGGCTTCGGCGGCACCAACGCCACGCTGGTGATGCGTAAATACAACGCCTAATCAGCATGTGATGCGCAAAGGGGAGCCACCGGCTCCCCTTTTTTGTCATCTTGACAGGGTAAGAGCCCGCAGGCACACTGCTCGCGGATCCATTAGTCTCTCCACTAATGCGTAAGCGTTTAACGTCAACCAACGCGCCTTAACCCTGATAATCAGGTGGAGGGGGCGTGTCGCTTTGCTCGCCTTACTCTGCGAATCTGGAGTAATGCATGTCCGCAGTTACTGAAACAACATCCAATTCTTCGGCGAATTTTTCGCTTTTCCGTATTACGTTTGCCGTCTTTTTGACCTATATGACCGTTGGTTTGCCGCTGCCGGTGATCCCGCTCTTTGTCCATCAGGAGCTGGGATTTGGCAACACCGTGGTTGGCGTGGCGGTAGGGATCCAGTTCCTCGCCACCGTTCTGACCCGGGGGTACGCCGGACGTCTGGCAGACCAGTACGGCGCTAAACGTTCCGTCCTGCAGGGGATGCTGGCCTGCGCCCTGGCGGGCGCGGCATGGCTGGCCGCTGCGCTGCTGCCGCTGCCGGTGCTCGCCAGGCTCGGCCTGCTGCTGCTGGGCCGCTTGATCCTCGGGTTTGGCGAAAGCCAGCTGCTGACCGGAAACCTGAGCTGGGGGATGGGCCTGGTGGGACCGGCCCGTTCCGGCAAAGTGATGTCATGGAACGGCATGGCGATGTACGGCTCGCTGGCGGTGGGCGCCCCGCTGGGATTATTGATCTATAGCCATTTTGGCGTGGCGGTGCTGGCCTGTGTCACCATGGGACTACCGCTCGTCGCCTGGCTTATTAACGGTACCGTGCGCAAAGTGGCGGCCCACGGAGGCGAGCGGCCTTCACTCTGGAGCGTCATCGGCATGATCTGGCGGCCGGGCATTGGCCTGGGCCTGCAGGGTGTCGGCTTTGCGGTGATCGGCACCTTCGTCTCCCTCTATTTCGCCAGCCATAGCTGGCCAATGGCCGGCTTTACCCTGACGGCGTTTGGTGGCGCCTTTGTGCTGATGCGAGTGCTGTTCGGCTGGATGCCGGATCGGTTTGGCGGCGTTAAGGTGGCGATGGTCTCGCTGCTGATAGAGGCGGTTGGTCTGACGCTGCTGGGACTGGCGCCGAATGCCTGGCTGGCGCTGGCCGGTGCGGCGCTGACCGGGTGCGGCTGTTCGCTTATTTTCCCCTCACTTGGCGTGGAAGTAGTGAAGCGCGTCCCGGCGCAGGTGCGCGGCACCGCGCTCGGCGGCTATGCGGCCTTTCAGGACATCTCCTATGGCCTGACCGGGCCGCTGACCGGCCTGCTGGCGACCTCGCTGGGCTACTCGTCGGTGTTCCTTGCCGGCGCCCTCTGCGCGGCGCTGGGGATCCTCGTCACCCTTATCTCATTTCGCCGCTAGGTTATTGTCCGGCCTGAAAACGCTGTAGGAAACACCGCGGCGTTTGGCATGAAGGGGAGCCGTAAACGCCGCCGGTGGCTGCTGGGCTACAGCAGGAGCCACAGCACAAGGAGCAGGACAACCGCGCCCAGCGCCAGCTGCCACGGCTTAGCGCTCCACGTCCGCCTGGTGACAGGCTCCTCCTGCGGGATGGCCAGCGTCTCCTGGGCGCGGGCCACCCGCAGCACAAACACCTTGTTCAGCAGCGCCAGGATCTGCGCCGGGCTCAGCGTGGTCCGCGGCGTGACCTGCCAGCTGCGACGGGCAAAGTCGACAATTGTCTGCCACTCCGCGGCCTCCAGCGGCTGCTTGAGCGCTCCCTGCAGCGAGGTGAGCGTCGGCGCGCTTTGCGCACTCAGCGTTTGCCGCGCCTGCAGCCAGTACGAAAGCGGCAGGAAGTGCGTCGCCGGGATCAGCTCCCCGGACTTGACGCCGCAAAGCTCCAGCATGGATTGCCAAATCAGCTTGCTTGGTTCGCCGGTGGCGGCCGCCAGCTTAGTCACCAGCTGATTGAGCGTATTATGCTCGGCTGGCAACAGCGGGCGCAGGGTCGGCGGGCGCTGCTGCGGCTGCGGGATCGACAGCTGGCCATGCTGCAGCAGATGCAGAATGGTCTCCAGCTGCGTCTGGCTAAGGGCATGCAGCGCCGTTTGCCCATAATGCTGACGAATATAATCGCTCACCGCCTGGCGGTTATTGCCCTGACCGAGCAGATCGCTGAGCTGCGCTAAGGTCTGGCGATGATGATGATTATCCTGAGCGGCGGCTAAGCGCTGGTTGAGACTGGCCTCCGCGGCGTTGAAATGGCAGGCCAGCAGGGGCGAGTCGCCTTTCAGTCCGAGGTCATGTTTGACGCAGGCCCACACTTCCGCGTTCTGCTGCGAGGTCAGCGCCACCAGGCGCGTGATCAGTCGCTCCAGAACGGTGCGTTGCTGCATGGAAAGCGAAGGTTCGCCGGTGGCGGCAGTGCCTGATGGGCCTCGCCCTGGAGGACGGTCTGGCATATCAGCAAGGGGGTGCGTCATGATTCATCCTTTCGATATCGCGGTGCTGGAACCAGGTGATGAGTATGCCTGGCGGCCAGATTATGGCACACTTCCCCAGTTAACTCTCGTTCTCAGACAGGTACTGAACTGTGAAAATCCTCGTTGATGAAAATATGCCCTATGCCCGTGAGCTTTTTAGCCGTTTAGGCGACGTGCAGGCGATCCCAGGCCGTCCGGTCCCGGCCGATGCCCTGACCGATGCGGATGCCCTAATGGTGCGCTCGGTCACCCGGGTCAATGAAGCATTGCTCGCCGGCAAGGCCATTAAGTTCGTCGGCACCGCTACCGCCGGCACCGATCACGTCGATCAGGAGTGGCTGCAGCAGGCGGGGATTGGTTTCTCTGCGGCGCCCGGCTGTAACGCCATTGCGGTGGTAGAGTACGTCTTTTCATCGCTGCTGATGCTGGCTGAACGCGACGGCTTTGCGCTGCGCGATCGCACCGTCGGGATCGTCGGCGTCGGTAACGTTGGCGGGCGACTGCAAAAGCGCCTGGAAGCGTTGGGGATCAAAACTCTGCTCTGCGACCCACCGCGCGCCCATCGCGGCGACGAAGGTGACTTCCGCTCCCTCGAGGCGCTGGTCCAGGAAGCCGATGTCATCACCTTCCATACGCCGCTGTATAAAGAAGGGCAATATAAAACCCTGCATCTGGCGGATGAGGCGCTGATAAGCCGCCTGAAGCCTGGAACGATTTTGATCAACGCCTGCCGCGGGCCGGTGGTCGATAACGCCGCACTGCTAAAGCGGCTGGAAGCTGGTCAGCCGCTGAGTGTGGTATTGGACGTCTGGGAGCCGGAGCCGGATCTAAACGTTGAGCTTCTCAAGCTAGTGGATATCGGTACCGCGCATATCGCCGGCTACACCCTCGAAGGGAAAGCGCGCGGGACGACGCAGGTTTTTGAAGCCTACAGCGCCTTTATCGGCCATCCGCAGCAGGTAGCGCTGGACACTCTGCTGCCGGCGCCGGAATTTGGCCGCATTACCCTGCATGGACCGCTCGATCAGCCGACGCTGAAAAGACTGGTCCACTTGGTGTATGATGTGCGCCGCGATGATGCGCCGCTGCGGAAGGTGGCCGGCGTCGCCGGTGAATTCGACAAGCTGCGTAAAAATTATCAGGAACGTCGCGAATGGTCTTCGCTGTATGTGCAGTGCAGCGATGAGCAGGCGGCGACGCTGTTGCGCCAGCTCGGTTTTAACGCCGTGCATCATCCTGTTCGTTAATGTCTTCTTAATGCCCCTGCCGGATACTCCGGCGGGGCCGCTTTATTTCTGGAGTTAACCACCATGTCTGAAGGCTGGAATATTGCCGTACTGGGCGCAACGGGCGCCGTAGGCGAAGCCCTGCTCGAAACTCTTGCTGAACGCCAGTTCCCGGTAGGAGAGATTTTTGCTCTGGCGCGCAACGACAGCGCGGGCGAACATCTGCGTTTTGGTGGCAAGTCGGTGATCGTCAAAGACGCCGCCGAATTTGACTGGACCCAGGCCCAGCTGGCTTTCTTCGCCGCCGGCGTCGAAGCCAGTGCAGCGTATGTCGAAGAAGCGACCAACGCCGGGTGTCTGGTTATCGATCTCAGCGGCCTGTTTGCGCTGGAGCCGGACGTACCGCTGGTGGTGCCGGACGTGAACCCGTTCGTATTAGGCGATTACCGCAACCGCAACCTGATTGCGGTGCCTAATAGCCTGACCAGTCAGCTGTTGACGGCGCTCAAACCGCTGATCGATCAGGGCGGGTTGTCGCGCATTAGCGTCACGAACCTGCTCTCCGCCTCGGGGCAGGGGAAAAAAGCGGTGGATGCGCTGGCGGGGCAGAGCGCTAAGCTGCTGAACGGCATCCCTATCGATGAAGACGATTTCTTTGGTCGCCAGCTGGCGTTCAACATGCTGCCGCTGCTGCCGGATCGTGAAGGTAGCGTGCGCGAAGAGCGCCGGATCGTCGATGAAGCGCGCAAAATTCTTCAGGATGACGGGCTGATGATCTCCGCCAGCGTCGTTCAGTCGCCGGTCTTCTACGGCCATGCGCAGATGGTGAGCTTCGAAGCGATGCGCCCGCTGGCGGCGGAGGAGGCGCGCGACGCTTTTACCCGCGGCGAGGATATCGAACTTTCTGAAGAGGGCGAATTCCCGACTCAGGTTGGCGATGCCTCAGGCAATGCCCGCCTCTCCATCGGCTGCGTGCATAACGATTACGGTATGCCGGAGCAGATACAGTTCTGGTCGGTAGCGGATAATGTGCGCTTCGGCGGCGCGCTGATGGCGGTGAAGATCGCCGAGAAGCTGATTGAGGAGTACCTGTACTGATGTCTGAGATGGAGCAACAGCCGATCTGTAAAATCGCGCTGGGCATCGAGTACGACGGCAGCAAATATTACGGCTGGCAGCGGCAAAACGAAGTGCGCAGCGTGCAGGAGAAGCTGGAAAAGGCGCTCTCGCAGGTGGCGAACGAACCGATTACCGTCTTTTGCGCCGGCCGCACCGACGCCGGCGTCCATGGCACCGGCCAGGTGGTGCATTTCGAAACCCGGGCGCAGCGGAAAGATGCCGCCTGGACGCTGGGGGTAAATGCGAATTTACCTGGTGACATCGCGGTGCGTTGGGTCAAACATGTACCGGCGGATTTTCACGCCCGGTTCAGCGCCACGGCGCGCCGCTATCGCTACGTCATCTATAATCATCGCCTGCGTCCGGCGGTGTTAAGTCATGGCGTGACGCATTTTCACCAGCCGCTCGACGCCGAGCGTATGCAGCGCGCCGCGCAGTGTCTGCTGGGAGAGAATGACTTTACCTCGTTTCGCGCGGTACAGTGCCAGTCGCGTACCCCGTGGCGCAACGTGATGCATATTAACGTTACCCGCTACGGCGCGTATGTGGTGGTGGATATCAAAGCGAATGCCTTTGTACATCATATGGTCAGGAATATTGTAGGCAGCCTGATGGAGGTCGGGGCCGGAAACCAGCCGGAGAGCTGGATGGCAGAACTGCTGGCAGCAAAAGACAGGACGCTCGCTGCGGCAACGGCAAAAGCGGAAGGGTTGTATCTGGTGTCGGTGGATTACCCGGCCCACTATGATTTACCGGTGCTGCCAATGGGCCCGCTGTTTCTGGCGGACTAATAGGGTCATTAAGGGTAAAGACAAACATGGACTTGATTCACTTTTTAATTGATTTCATCCTGCATATTGATGTGCACCTTGCCGAACTGGTTGCCCAGTATGGCGTCTGGGTTTATGCCATTCTGTTTTTGATTCTGTTCTGCGAAACCGGGCTGGTGGTGACGCCATTCCTGCCGGGCGATTCCCTGCTGTTCGTCGCGGGCGCGCTCTCGGCCTTGCCAACCAACGATCTCAATGTCCACCTGATGGTACTGCTGATGGTCATCGCGGCCATCGTCGGCGATGCGGTCAACTACACCATTGGCCGGCTGTTCGGCGAAAAGCTGTTCAGCAATCCGAACTCAAAGATATTCCGTCGCAGCTATCTGGATAAAACCCACAGCTTTTACGAACGTCACGGCGGGAAAACCATTATCCTGGCGCGCTTTGTGCCGATAGTCCGAACCTTCGCGCCGTTTGTGGCGGGAATGGGGCATATGTCCTATCGTCATTTTGCAGCCTATAACGTGGTTGGGGCGCTGCTGTGGGTGCTGCTGTTCACCTATGCCGGCTATCTGTTTGGCGATTTGCCGGTGGTGCAGGAGAACCTGAAGCTGCTGATCGTGGCGATCATCGTGCTTTCCGTCCTGCCGGGCGTGATTGAGATTATTCGCCACAAGCGGGCGGCGGCGAAGCAGGCGAAGTAGTTTAGCCTGTGTTGCGCGTGGCGGTGCAGAGCGTCACGCGCAGCGGTTTGACCACTTTTTTATCCCATGTTCCGGGATGATATGATTTAATGTGCAACATTCATGGTCTGTAAGAGGCAAAAATGGCATTATGCGCCCCTTACGACAAAACTGGCATCGACCAGGTTCAGGCAGAAAGGTTATCAATGAGCTGGATTGAACGAATTAAAAGCAACATCACTCCCACCCGCAAGGCGAGCATTCCTGAGGGTGTATGGACCAAGTGCGACAGCTGCGGTCAGGTACTCTACCGCGCCGAGCTGGAGCGCAACCTGGAGGTTTGTCCTAAGTGCGATCACCATATGCGCATGTCGGCGCGTAATCGCCTGCATAGCCTGTTGGATGAAGGTTCTCTGGTAGAACTGGGTAGCGAACTTGAGCCAAAAGATGTGCTGAAGTTCCGCGATTCAAAAAAATACAAAGACCGCCTGGCGTCCGCTCAGAAAGAGACGGGCGAGAAAGACGCGCTGGTGGTGATGAAAGGTACGCTCTACGCGATGCCGGTGGTTGCCGCCGCCTTTGAATTCTCCTTTATGGGGGGATCGATGGGTTCCGTCGTCGGCGCACGCTTTGTACGCGCGGTGGAGCAGGCGCTGGAAGATAACTGCCCGCTGATCTGCTTCTCCGCCTCCGGTGGCGCCCGTATGCAGGAAGCGCTGATGTCGCTGATGCAGATGGCGAAAACCTCCGCGGCGCTGGCGAAAATGCAGGAGCGCGGACTGCCGTACATCTCCGTGCTGACCGACCCGACCATGGGCGGCGTATCGGCGAGCTTTGCGATGCTGGGCGATCTGAACATTGCCGAGCCGAAAGCGCTGATCGGCTTTGCCGGTCCTCGCGTTATCGAGCAGACCGTACGCGAGAAGCTGCCGCCGGGATTCCAGCGCAGTGAGTTCCTGATTGAAAAAGGGGCGATCGATATGATCGTTCGCCGTCCGGAAATGCGTCTCAAGCTGGCCAGCATTCTGGCGAAGCTGATGAACCTGCCGGCGCCGGTTGCCGTTTCGGAAGCGCCTCATGAAGGCGTGGTGGTGCCGCCGGCACCGGATCAGGAACCTGAGGCCTGATAAAGCAGAGGGCAGGGCCTGGCGGCGCTGCCCTTTTTTATTCATACGCGTTAACCGTCAATTCTTACGGGCATCATGGAAAAAGATCCTATTCCTCAGGCCACGTCGCCCCTGGCTACGTGGCTTTCTTATCTGGAACATCTGCACAGTAAAACCATCGACCTTGGGCTGGCGCGCGTCAGCGAGGTCGCCGGGCAGATGGATATCGTTAAACCGGCGCCGTTCGTTTTTACCGTCGCGGGCACCAATGGCAAAGGCACCACCTGCCGCACGCTGGAAACCATCCTGATGGCGGCCGGTTATAAAGTGGGGGTCTACAGCTCTCCGCATCTGGTGCGCTACACCGAACGCGTGCGCATTCAGGGGGCTGAACTGCCGGAGGCGGCGCATACGGCTTCGTTTGCTGAAATCGAAGCGGCGCGGGGTGACATCTCGCTGACCTATTTTGAATACGGCACGCTCTCGGCGCTGTGGCTGTTTAAGCAGGCGCAGCTGGATGTGGTGATCCTTGAGGTCGGGCTCGGCGGGCGTCTCGACGCCACCAACATCGTTGATGCCGACGTCGCGGTGGTCACCAGCATCGCCCTCGATCATACCGACTGGCTGGGCCCGGATCGCGAAAGTATCGGCCGGGAAAAAGCGGGCATCTTTCGCGCCGGTAAACCGGCGGTGGTGGGGGAGCCGGATATGCCGCTCACCATCGCGGAAGTGGCTAGCGAGAAGGGCGCGCTGCTCCAGCGCCGCGGCGTCGACTGGCGCTATGAGGTGGAGGGCGAAACGTGGTCCTTCCGCGATACGGCAGGGGCGTTAAGCCACCTGCCTCTGCCTCAGGTGCCGTTGCCGAATGCGGCGACGGCCGTGGCGGCGCTGCGCGCCAGCGGGCTTGCCGTGGATGACGCTATCCTGCGCGCAGGGATCCGCGATGCGATGCTCCCGGGACGCTTTCAGATAATCAGCGACGCCCCGCGAGTGATCCTCGATGTGGCGCACAACCCGCACGCGGCGGCCTATCTCGCCGGGCGTCTCAAAACGTTAGCGAAAACGGGACGCGTGCTGGCGGTTATTGGTATGCTGCATGATAAGGACATCGCCGGCACGTTGGCCAATCTGGCTCCGGAAGTCGATGCCTGGTACTGCGCGCCGCTGGAAGGCCCGCGCGGCGCGACGGCAGAGCAGCTGGTGGAACATCTGCGCTGCGGTACAGTCTATAGCAGCGTGGCGCAGGCGTGGCGTGCGGCCATGGCTGACGCTAAAGTGGAAGATACCGTGCTGGTGTGTGGTTCGTTTCACACCGTAGCGCAGGTTATGGAAGAGATAGACGCGGGGAGAATCGGTGGCGAGTAAGTTTCAGAACCGTTTAGTCGGGACAATCGTGCTGGTGGCGCTGGGGGTGATTATCCTGCCAGGGCTGCTGGACGGGCAGAAAAAGCATTACCAGGATGAGTTTGCCGCGATCCCGCTGGTACCGAAACCAGGCGATCGCGATGAACCGGATATGTTGCCGGCGGCAACCCAGGCGTTGCCTTCGCAACCGCCGGAAGGGGCGGCGGAAGAGGTGCGGGCGGGCGATGCCGCCGCGCCATCGTTAGATCCATCGCGTATTCCGGTGAACAGCAACAGCTTCGATGACGTTCAGGAGCCGGTGGTGGCCGCGAAACCGCAGCCCAAGCCGCAGCCGAAACCGCAGCCGCAACAGCAGGCCGCGACGCCAACGCCGCCGCCGGCTAAGCCACAGCAGCAACAGCCACCGCAGCAGCAGGCGGCCCTGCCGGCGCCGACCGGCAAAGCCTATGTGGTTCAGCTGGGCGCGTTGAAGAACGCCGATAAGGTGAATGAGATTGTCGGTAAACTGCGGGCCTCGGGTTTCAAAGTCTATACGTCGCCTTCGACGCCGGTACAGGGTAAAATTACCCGCATCCTCGTCGGCCCGGATGCGTCAAAAGACAAGCTGAAAGGCCAGCTGGGCGATCTGCAGCAGATCTCCGGGCTTAGCGGGGTGGTGATGGGCTTCACCCCGAACTGATTGTTTTTTCCGCCATGCGGAGAGAACGTGGCGGGGAGAAACGCCCCGCAAACCCTGTCTCAGCCGCCCTGAAGAGGCGAAAGGCAGTCTGGCGTTGAATGTTTTTTCAGCGCCATTTTTATTTCTGTAGGGCATGGAAATCCCTACGCAAACGTTTTCTTTTTCTGTTAGAATGCGCCCCGAACTGGACGACAGGGCGTAAATCGTGGGACGTATATGGTCTGGATTGATTACGCCATTATGGCGGTGCTGGGTCTTTCTTGCCTGGTCAGCCTGATCCGCGGCTTTGTTCGCGAAGCTTTATCGTTAGTCACGTGGGGTTGCGCGTTTTATGTCGCCAGCCATTACTACGCTGACCTGTCTGTCTGGTTTACGGGCTTTGAGGATGAACGGGTTCGAAATGGGATTGCTATTGCGGCGCTGTTTATCGTGACGCTCATCGTTGGCGCTATCGTGAACTATGTGATAGGCCAGCTGGTGGAGAAGACCGGTTTGTCAGGAACCGACAGGGTATTGGGGATCTGCTTCGGCGCGCTACGTGGGGTGCTGATCATCGCCGCTATCCTGTTCTTCCTGGACACCTTTACCGGGATGGCGAAGAGCGATGACTGGCATCAGTCGCAGTTTATTCCCTATTTTACCCCCGTCATCAGATGGTTTTTTGAATACCTGCAAAGCTCGTCAAGTTTCTTGCCTAAAGTATAGACTTTAGGTCGTTGCTGAACGAGGAAAAGACGTATGTGCGGTATTGTCGGTATCGCCGGTGTTATGCCGGTTAACCAGTCGATTTATGATGCGCTAACGGTGCTCCAGCACCGTGGACAGGATGCCGCTGGCATCATCACCATTGATGCCAACAACTGCTTCCGGTTGCGTAAGGCTAACGGGCTGGTAAGCGACGTATTCGAGGCCCGCCACATGCAGCGTATGCAGGGCAATATGGGTATTGGCCACGTGCGTTATCCTACGGCGGGCAGCTCCAGCGCCTCCGAGGCGCAGCCGTTTTACGTTAACTCGCCGTATGGCATCACATTGGCGCATAACGGCAACCTGACCAATGCGCACGAGCTGCGTAAAAAGCTGTTTGAAGAAAAACGCCGCCATATCAATACCACCTCTGATTCCGAAATCCTCCTCAATATTTTCGCCAGTGAGCTGGATAACTTCCGTCACTACCCGCTGGAAGCGGACAACATCTTCGCGGCGATTGCGGCGACCAACCGCCTGATCCGCGGCGCGTACGCGTGCGTGGCGATGATCATCGGGCATGGCATGGTGGCCTTCCGCGACCCTAACGGCATTCGTCCGCTGGTGCTGGGTAAACGTGACGTTGGCGACGGTCGCACCGAGTATATGGTGGCCTCGGAGAGCGTGGCCCTTGATACGCTTGGTTTTGAATTCCTGCGCGATGTGGCGCCGGGCGAAGCGGTCTATATTACCGAGAAGGGCCAGCTCTATACCCGTCAGTGTGCCGATAATCCGGTCAGCAACCCGTGCCTGTTCGAGTACGTCTATTTTGCCCGTCCGGACTCGTTTATTGACAAAATTTCCGTCTACAGCGCCCGCGTCAACATGGGGACTAAGCTGGGCGAAAAGATTGCCCGCGAGTGGGAAGATCTGGATATTGACGTTGTTATTCCGATCCCGGAGACCTCCTGCGACATCGCGCTGGAAATCGCCCGCATTCTCGACAAACCTTATCGTCAGGGCTTCGTGAAGAACCGCTACGTCGGCCGGACGTTTATCATGCCCGGTCAGCAGCTGCGTCGTAAATCTGTTCGCCGTAAGCTCAACGCCAACCGTGCGGAATTCCGCGATAAGAACGTGCTGCTGGTCGATGATTCCATTGTACGCGGCACCACCTCGGAGCAGATCATTGAGATGGCGCGTGAAGCAGGGGCGAAAAAAGTGTATCTCGCCTCCGCTGCGCCGGAAATTCGTTTCCCGAACGTGTACGGTATCGATATGCCGACCGCCAACGAACTGATCGCCCATGGCCGCGAAGTGGATGAGATCCGCCAGATCATTGGCGCCGACGGCCTGATTTTCCAGGATCTCAACGATCTGATCGACGCGGTGCGCGCGGAGAACCCGGATATTCAGCAGTTTGAATGCTCGGTGTTCAACGGCGTATATGTGACCCGGGATGTCGACCAGCAGTACCTCGACTATCTTGACTCCCTGCGTAACGATGATGCCAAAGCGGTCCAGCTGCAGAACGAAGTCGAAAACCTCGAGATGCACAACGAGGGTTAAGCCGTTCACGCGTCGCGGGCCTGCCGTACCGAAAGGACGGCGGGCTTTTTTTCTCCCCTCAACTGTGCGTCAATAGTTGCGCCAGAGGCTATAATCCGGCAAAGTCTGCGGCACACGCGCAAGGGGTAACAGAACGTGAAACGACTGATTATTGGCATTTCCGGCGCCAGCGGCGCCATTTACGGCGTGCGGATGCTGCAGGTGCTAAGAGATGTGCCGGATATTGAAACTCATCTCATCCTCAGCCAGGCGGCGCGCCAGACGTTGGCCATGGAGACCGACTACTCCGTACGTGAGGTGCAGGCGCTAGCCGATGTGGTGCATGACGCCCGCGATATCGCCGCCAGTATCTCTTCCGGTTCGTTTAAAACCGCCGGGATGGTGATTTTACCCTGCTCAATGAAGACGCTCTCGGGCATTGTCCATAGCTATACGGATGGCCTGCTGACCCGGGCGGCGGATGTCGTGCTGAAAGAGCGTCGTCCGCTGGTGCTCTGCGTGCGGGAAACGCCGTTCCATTTGGGCCATCTGCGTCTGCTGGTTCAGGCCGCAGAGCTGGGGGCGGTGATAATGCCGCCTGTACCAGCTTTTTACCACCGGCCACAAAGCCTGGACGATGTCATCAACCAGACCGTCAATCGGGTACTCGATCAATTTGATATTAGTCTGGAGCACGACTTGTTTACCCGCTGGCAGGGGGCCTAGTGTCGCACTATAGTGGTGCATGAAATGTACGCTTGCGCTGCGGTGGTGCAAATTTGTTGCCGCGATCAAATCCTCGACATTTATTTCGTCTTTTTGCGCTCAGGCGCTGCGGTTTCGCCAGTAATGCTGGTATCTTCCCTTTTAAGACAATCCTGCAACTTTATTTTAACAAATTTAACCCTGTTCCCGGCACGCACCGGGAAGATGGCACAAAAACTGCAGGATTGATCGGCAATCACCATAACAAGCAACGCACCACATCACGACACTTAAGGGTACTGTATGAAGAAGACGATTCTGGCTCTCTCTTTACTCGTGGGAATGAGCAGCACGGCCAGCGTGTTTGCTGCTCTGCCGCAGAGCATTCGCATTGGCACCGACGCGACCTATGCGCCATTTTCGTCGAAAGACGCGAAAGGGGACTTTGTTGGTTTTGATATCGATTTAGGCAATGAGTTGTGCTCCCGAATTAAGGTGAAATGTACCTGGGTCGGCAGTGATTTTGACTCCCTGATCCCCTCCCTCAAAGCGAAGAAAATCGACGCCATCATCTCTTCCCTCTCTATTACCGAGAAGCGCCAGCAAGAGATCGCCTTCTCTGACAAGCTATATGCCGCTGACTCGCGTCTGATCGCCGCCAAAGGGTCGCCGATCCAGCCGACGCTGGAGGCGCTGAAAGGCAAGCACGTCGGCGTGCTGCAGGGTTCTACTCAGGAAGCCTATGCTAACGACCGCTGGCGCAGCCAGGGCGTTGACGTGGTGGCTTACCAGAACCAGGATCTGATCTATTCAGACCTCGCAGCTGGCCGTCTGGATGCGGCGCTGCAGGATGAAGTCGCCGCCAGCGAAGGCTTCCTGAAACAGCCTGCCGGGAAAGATTTCGCCTTCGCCGGCCCGTCCGTTAAAGACAAAAAGTACTTTGGCGACGGCACCGGTATCGGCCTGCGTAAGGACGACGCCGAGCTGAAAGCCGCGTTTGATAAAGCGCTGGGCGAGATGCGTAAAGACGGCACCTACGACAAAATGGCGAAGAAATACTTCGATTTTAACGTGTACGGCGACTAAGACTGCTGCAGGCCCGCACAATGGGGTGGGCCTGCCGCCAGGTTCGTATCCATGTCCCAAAAGGGTGCATCTAAACGCGCTGTGGATCATTTCAGTGCAAAAGCAGCCAGTTTTTTGGCTAAAAAATGCATAGTTAAGCGTTTCTGATGCAAAAAATCGGCCTTTCTGGTGCATAAATCTTTGCCCTTAAGGGGCGAATAATGGCACGATAACTGGCGTAAATAGTTCTAATAAACCCGTTAGAATGACAGTCTGTCGAGGATAGTTATGAAAAAACTGGCGTTGTCTCTCTCTTTAGCGCTGGCCCTTTCCAGCGTTTCCACGGTCTTTGCCGCCATCCCGCAAAAAATTCGTATCGGTACCGATCCGACTTATGCTCCCTTCGAATCGAAGAATGCGCAGGGAGAATTGGTCGGTTTTGATATCGATCTGGCAAAAGAGCTGTGTAAGCGTATTAATACGCAATGTACCTTTGTTGAAAACCCGCTGGATGCGCTGATCCCCTCCTTAAAAGCGAAGAAAATCGACGCGATTATGTCTTCGCTGTCGATTACTGAAAAGCGCCAGCAGGAAATTGCCTTCACTGACAAGCTGTATGCGGCAGATTCGCGTCTGGTGGTGAAAAAGGGCAGCCCGGTAACGCCGGATCTCGCCACCCTCAAGGGTAAGCGCGTGGGCGTGCTGCAGGGGACGACTCAGGAAACCTATGGCAATGAGCACTGGGCGCCGAAAGGTATCGAAATTGTCTCCTATCAGGGGCAGGACAATATCTATTCCGACCTGACCGCCGGCCGGATCGACGCCGCGTTCCAGGATGAGGTCGCGGCCAGCGAAGGGTTCCTGAAACAGCCTATTGGTAAAGATTACCAGTTTGGTGGCCCGTCAATCAAAGACGAGAAACTGTTTGGTGTTGGCACCGGTATGGGGCTGCGTAAGGAAGACAACGAACTGCGTGAAGCGCTGAACAAGGCGTTTGCAGAGATGCGTAAGGACGGCACCTACGACAAGCTGGCGAAAAAATATTTCGATTTTAACGTATACGGCGAATAATTCTCACGCCTCGCCATTGCGCGCGTTTCGCGCGCAATGGTGAATGACAGACAGGGTAGGCAGCATGCTGTATGGGTTTTCACAGGTTATTTTGCAGGGTGCGCTCGTCACCCTGGAGCTTGCGCTCAGCTCGGTCGTTCTCGCCGTCCTGATAGGGCTGGCGGGCGCTGGCGCAAAGTTATCGAGCAATCGTCCACTGGCGCTGGTGTTTGAAGGCTATACCACTCTGATCCGCGGCGTGCCCGATCTGGTGCTGATGCTGCTGATTTTCTACGGCCTGCAGATTGCGCTAAACAGCGTTACCGACGCGCTGGGCATGGCCCAGTTTGATATCGATCCGATGATCGCCGGGATTATTACCCTTGGCTTTATCTATGGCGCCTATTTTACGGAAACCTTCCGCGGCGCCTACCTGGCGGTGCCGAAGGGGCATATCGAAGCGGCTACCGCCTTTGGCTTTAGCGGCGGGCAGACGTTCCGGCGTATTCTCTTCCCGGCGATGATGCGCTACGCGCTGCCGGGGATAGGCAACAACTGGCAGGTTATCCTCAAGGCGACGGCGCTGGTCTCGTTGCTGGGGCTGGAGGATGTGGTCAAAGCCACGCAGCTGGCCGGGAAAAGCACCTGGCAGCCGTTCTACTTCGCCATCGTCTGCGGCCTGATTTATCTGGTGTTTACCACCGTTTCTAATGGCGTACTGCTGCTGCTCGAACGCCGCTATACCGTTGGCGTGAAGAGGGCTGACCTGTGATTGAAATTATTCAGGAGTACTGGAAATCACTACTGTGGACCGACGGCTATCGCTTTACCGGCGTGGCGATTACCTTATGGTTGCTGATCTCTTCAGTGGTAATGGGGGGCATCCTGGCGGTGTTTCTGGCCATCGGCCGCGTCTCGAGCAATAAGTTTATCCAGTTCCCCATCTGGCTGTTCACTTACATATTTCGCGGCACGCCGCTGTATGTGCAACTGCTGGTTTTTTACTCCGGCATGTATACCCTGGAAATCGTCAAAGGCACGGAGCTGTTGAACGCTTTTTTCCGCAGCGGGCTAAACTGCACGGTACTGGCGTTAACCCTGAATACCTGCGCCTATACCACTGAAATTTTCGCCGGCGCGATCCGCTCAGTACCCGCCGGAGAAATTGAAGCGGCGCGGGCCTACGGCTTCTCTTCGGTCAAACTGTATCGCTGCATTATTCTGCCTTCCGCGCTGCGGATTGCACTGCCGGCCTACAGTAACGAAGTGATCCTCATGCTGCACTCTACCGCGCTGGCGTTTACCGCTACGGTACCGGATCTGCTGAAAATCGCCCGCGATATCAACTCGGCCACCTATCAGCCGTTCACCGCGTTTGGCATCGCCGCGGTGCTCTATTTAATTATCTCGTATGTGCTGATTAGCTTGTTCCGTAAAGCGGAAAAGCGCTGGTTGCAGCATATCAAACCTTCTTCGACGCATTGAGAACGCCATGTCCGACAATAAATTAAACGTTATCGATCTGCATAAACGCTATGGGGAACACGAGGTGCTGAAGGGCGTCTCGCTGCAGGCGAAAGCCGGGGACGTTATCAGCATCATCGGTTCATCGGGTTCCGGAAAAAGTACCTTTTTGCGCTGTATTAACTTCCTTGAAAAACCGAGCGAAGGCACGATCGTCGTCAGCGGCCAAAATATTGGTCTGGTACGGGATAAAGACGGCCAGCTGAAGGTGGCCGATAAGAACCAGTTGCGCCTGCTGCGCACCCGGTTGACCATGGTGTTTCAGCATTTCAATCTGTGGAGCCACATGACGGTGCTGGAGAACGTCATGGAAGCACCGATTCAGGTGCTGGGCTTAAGCAAACAGGAAGCGCGCGAACGGGCGGTAAAATATCTGGCCAAGGTCGGGATAGACGAACGTCAGCAGGCGAAGTATCCGGTGCATCTTTCCGGTGGCCAGCAGCAGCGTGTCTCTATTGCCCGCGCACTGGCGATGGAACCGGAAGTGCTGCTGTTTGATGAGCCGACCTCCGCGCTGGATCCGGAACTGGTGGGCGAAGTGTTACGCATTATGCAGCAGCTGGCGGAAGAGGGAAAAACCATGGTGGTGGTGACCCATGAAATGGGCTTTGCCCGCCACGTCTCTTCACATGTCATTTTTCTGCATCAGGGTAAAATTGAAGAAGAAGGGCATCCGGATGCGCTGTTTGGCGCGCCGAAAAGCCCGCGCCTGCAGCAGTTTCTGAAAGGTTCGCTGAAATAATCGGCTCATCCGGCGTCTGCGGACGCCGGATGAGCTTCCCGCTCCAGCCGATAGATCCAGTCATCGTAATCGACGCCGTTCAGATGATAGGCTTTCTCCAGCACCTGGGTGCGCACAAAGCCTTGCTTCTCCAGCAGGCGCGATGAGCCACGGTTTTCACCCAGCACCCAGGCATTGATGGCCTGCACCCCCAGGGTGGTGAAACCATACTCGCAGACCGCCCGCAGCGCTTCGCTGGCATAGCCTTTTCCCTGAGCCTGAGGCAGCAGCGCGTAGCCGACGTCAGCTTCGTGCGGATTTTTCGGACTGATGCGGAGCCCAATATCGCCCAGCGCCTCGCCGAATTTATCGCGCAATACAAACACCCCGGGATCGGCACAGCGACTGACGAAGACGCTGCGCAGCGCCTCCTCGCTTAACACCTCCCCCATAAAACGCATCACCTGCGGATCCTGGCGCAGGCGCAGAAAAAAGGGCCAGTCATCGGTAACAAAGCGGGTAAGCGAAAGGCGTGGTGTGGTGATGGTCGTCATAAAGCAGTCAATACGCAGAAAGAAAAGCCTACCTTAGCACTTTGCTTTGCCAGGTAACACCGGCGAACCGGCCGGCTGGCGGTGAATTCAGGCGATTAAGGGCGCTGGTTGTCCTGAATATGGCGATGCTGCAGCGCCAGGGTGAGGCCATCCAGGCGTGGAGCATGAGCCAGCAGAATGGAATCAGAGGAGCCAATGCTCCCCTGTGTCAGCCATTAACTCAGCACATCCTTTAGCGCTTCGTCCAGATCGTACCAGCGGAAGGCAAAGCCGGCGGCCTCCAGACGCTTTGGCAGCGCGCGCTGGCCGCCAAGCACCAGGACGGCGGATTCCCCCATCAACAGGCGGATAGCGGCGGCGGGAACGCGGAAAATCGCCGGTCGATGGAGCGCATGACCCAGCGCATGGGCGAACTGCTCGTTATGCACCGGGTAGGGAGAAACCATATTGAACGGACCGCGCAGATCGTTATCCAGCAGCCACAGAATGCCGTTAACCATATCGTCGATATGGATCCAGGCCAGGTACTGTCTGCCGTTGCCGATAGGCCCGCCGAGGCCGAGCTTAAAGGCGGGTGTCATTTTGCCGAGAATACCGCCCCGCGGAGCCAGTACCACGCCGGTGCGCAGCAGGCAGACGCGGGTGCGCTCGCTTTGCGCTTCGCAGGCAATTTGTTCCCAGCGGGCGCACAGCTTATGGGTAAACTCATTGTGCGGTGGCTCTTCTTCGGTCACCACCACCTCGCCGAGGTCGCCATAGTAGCCGATGGCAGACCCGCTGATCAGCACGGAGGGAGGGGTGTCGCTGGCGTGGATCAGGCCCACCAGCCGCTGCGTGAGATCCCAGCGGCTATGGCACAAGCGTTGTTTCTGCTCGGCCGTCCAGCGTTTATCAGCGATGGGTTCACCCGCCAGATTGATGACGGCATCAATATCATTGAGGTGGTGATGGCCCTCGAAATCGCGCCACAGGGTGACGCGCGGATCGAGACGGGCGCGGGCGGTATCCGGATGTCGCGTGGAGACCGTGACGCTATGCCCGAGCTCCAGCAATCTGGGTATCAGATGTCGGCCAATCAGGCCGGTACCACCAGTAAGCAGGATCTTCATACCACCTCCCTGACATGGTTAGCGACACCAGCTCATGGTCATGGACACCGAGTCGGCATAGCGCAGCGCATGAAGTTTATCAATCTCCACTTCAGCATATGTGACCCAGTGATGTTCGCATGCGATATTCAGCACATCCTGAGTTAATTTTTCCAGCAGCGAAAAACGGCCATTCTCAAGATGGCTGATTATGCGCTTGGTAATGGTGCGATAGTTCAGCGCATCATTGATGTCCTCGCTGTCGCGCGCTTTATCGGCAGGGTAGTGAATGGCTACATTCACTACCACGTCCTGGCGGTTGGCGATCTCTTCCTCTTTAATACCAATAAAAGTCCGCAGGCGCAGGTTCTTAATACGAATAATGGCGTCTGGTTGAGACATTGCAGGCTTCCTCCGTGGTGTAAGTCCTGCAATCATACAACAAAGCGCGACGGGCGAGCAGGGGGTTAATAAAGCTGAATTTTTAACATCGCTTCCGCCGTTGCCGGCCGCTGCTTAATGCGCTCATACCAGTTGTGCACCGCCGGATAGTTCGCCAGATCGATACGCTGTCGGACATGGCAGTTCACCCAGGGCCAGGCGGCGATGTCGGCGATACTGTAGTGGTCGCCGCCAAGCCACGGGCTGCATCCCAGACGCTGATTTAGCACCCCATACAGTCGTTGGGTTTCCACCTGAAAACGTTCAATAGCGTAGGGCACGGTTTGCGGCGCGGAGTGGGAAAAATGTTGATTTTGCCCCAGCATCGGCCCCAGCCCGCCGACCTGCCAGAACAGCCACTGCAGCGTGACGTAGCGTTCCCGCAGCTCGCCGCTCAGCAGCTTACCGCTTTTTTCCGCCAGATAGAGCAGGATGGCGCCGGACTCGAAAACGCTCAATGGCGCCCCGCCGTCAGCAGGCATGTGGTCGACGATAGCCGGAACTTTATTATTCGGCGAAATCGCCAGAAACTGCGGATGAAATTGTTCCCCTTTGCCGATATCGACCCGAATTAGCCGATAGGCTAGCTCCGCCTCTTCGAGGAACAGGGTGATTTTGTGGCCGTTTGGGGTGGGTGCATAGTAAAGATCGATCATAATATTTCCCGCCGTCGTGGGTCGCAAACTGTTCGAGTATAGGTGAAGCTGCGCCACCCGGGAGAAATTCCGCAAGCGACCCGGCAGCCAGGCGACGAGTCGTCCGCGTTCGAGCAGTGACATCGCCTGTAAGACAGGCTATGTTGGCTTATTGTCCTGTCTACCACCCTTGAGGAAGCTATGAGCCAGCCTGTCATTACCCTGTGGTCCGATGCCGATTTTTTCTCACCGTACGTGATGTCTGTCTATGTCGCTCTGCAGGAAAAAAGCCTGCCTTTTACCCTTAAAACCGTCGACCTGAACCGCGGCGAACATCTGCAGGCGGGCTGGACAGGCTATGCCGCCACCCGTCGCGTACCGCTGCTGGAGGTTGATGATTTCGCGCTAAGTGAGTCTTCGGCGATTACCGAGTATCTGGATGAGCGTTTTGCGCCGCCGGAGTGGGAGCGCATCTACCCGCATGATCTGCAAAAACGAGCCCGCGCCCGGCAGATCCAGGCCTGGCTGCGCAGCGATCTGATGCCAATTCGTGAAGAGCGATCCACCGCTGTGGTGTTTGACGGGGCGAAAATGCCGGACCTCAGCGAGGCCGGCAGGCAATCTGCGGAAAAGCTGTTTGCCACCGCCACCACGCTACTGGCCCACGGCGGGCAAAATTTATTTGGCGAATGGTCTATTGCCGACGCAGACCTGGCGCTGATGCTCAATCGCCTGGTTCTCAATGGCGATAAGGTACCGGAGGCGCTGGCTGATTATGCGTCTTTCCAGTGGCAGCGGGCCTCAATCCAGCGTTACGTGGCGCTTTCCGCCAAACGCTGAGGCTGATAACCCGCCGCGCTTCCGCTATCATAGAGGCATCGTAACCAGTGGAGATGGAACCTATGAAGCTGATGTTTGCCTCCGATATTCATGGTTCGCTGCCCGCCACGGAACGCGTGCTTGAACGGTTCGCGCAAAGCGGCGCCAGGTGGCTGATCATACTCGGCGATGTGCTCAATCACGGTCCGCGCAACGCGCTGCCTGAGGGGTATGCGCCGGGTGAGGTGGCGGAGCGGTTGAACAGCGTGGCGGAACGCATTGTTGCCGTTCGCGGCAACTGCGACAGCGAAGTGGATCAGATGCTGCTTCGTTTTCCAATGACCGCGCCCTGGCAGCAGGTGCTTAGCGAACGCTATCGCCTGTTTCTGACCCACGGGCATCTCTATAGTCCGGATAATCTGCCGCCGCTGGCCGCTGGCGATGTCCTGGCATATGGCCATACTCATATACCGGTCGCGGAAAAACGCGGCGCAATTTACCTCTTTAATCCCGGCTCAGTGAGTATCCCGAAAGGGGGATATTCCGCCAGCTATGGGCTGCTGGATCAGGGGCGGCTGCAGGTTTTAGCACTCAATGATAATCAGGTTATTGCAGAGGTTGCAATTTACCCGTAATTTAGCCCTCAATCATAAAGACGCGCCGCGAGAGCGCATTTAAAGTAAGGTTTCCTGATGGCGGAACAGAATCATTTGGCAAGCACAGAATGGGTCGATATTGTTAATGAAAACAATGAGGTGATAGCACAGTCCAGCCGCGAGCAAATGCGCGCGCAGTGCCTGCGCCACCGGGCGACCTATATCGTCGTTCATGACGGAATGGGGAAAATTCTGGTGCAGCGACGCACCGAGACAAAAGACTTTCATCCGGGCATGCTGGATGCCACCGCTGGCGGCGTCGTGCAGGCTGATGAGCAGCTGCTGGAATCGGCCCGTCGCGAGGCGGAAGAGGAGTTAGGCATCGCCGGGGTGCCGTTTGCCGATCACGGCCAGTTTTATTACGAAGACAAATTCTGCCGCGTCTGGGGAAGTCTGTTTAGCTGCGTCTCCCACGGGCCGTTCGCCCTGCAGGAAGAAGAGGTCAGCGAGGTGTGCTGGTTAACGCCGGAAGAGATCACCGCCCGCTGCGATGAGTTCACGCCGGACTCCCTGAAAGCGCTGGCGCTGTGGATGACCCGCAACGCCGGTAATGAGTATGATGATGCGGAAGAGAGCGAGCGCGAATAAAGATCGCAAACGCGCGACAGCAATCGTCGCTCGCCTCCTGACGACAAAAAGGCAGCCATTCGGCTGCCTTTTGCTTTGACCACAGCGGCAGATTACTTCTGCTGCTGAGCCGATTGGATCGCGGTCAGTGCGATGGTATAGACGATATCGTCTACCAGCGCGCCACGGGACAGGTCGTTGACCGGCTTGCGCATACCCTGCAGCATCGGCCCGATGGAGATCAGGTCGGCAGAGCGCTGTACCGCTTTGTACGTGGTGTTACCGGTGTTCAGATCCGGGAAGATGAACACGGTCGCGCGGCCAGCTACCGGTGAGTTCGGCGCTTTGGACTTCGCTACGTCAGCCATCACCGCGGCGTCATACTGCAGCGGGCCGTCGATCATCAGGTCAGGACGTTTTTCCTGCGCCAGACGGGTCGCTTCGCGGACTTTCTCGACATCGCTACCCGCGCCGGAGGTACCGGTGGAGTAGGAGAGCATCGCTACGCGCGGTTCGATGCCGAAGGCAATCGCGGATTCAGCGGACTGAATAGCGATTTCCGCCAGCTGCTCGGCGGTCGGGTCCGGGTTGATCGCGCAGTCGCCGTAAACGTAAACCTGTTCCGGCAGCAGCATGAAGAACACGGAGGAGACCAGCGAGCTGCCCGGCGCGGTTTTGATCAGCTGCAGCGGCGGACGAATGGTGTTGGCAGTGGTGTGAACCGCGCCGGATACCAGACCGTCGACTTCGTCCTGTTCCAGCATCAGGGTGCCGAGAACCACGTTGTCTTCCAGCTGCTCACGCGCGACCGCTTCGGTCATGCCTTTGTTCTTACGCAGTTCGACCAGGCGACCCACATAGCTTTCGCGAACCACTTCCGGATCGACGATTTCAATGCCGGCGCCAAGCTCAACGCCCTGGGCCGCGGCTACGCGGTTGATCTCATCCGGGTTACCCAGCAGGACGCAGGTGGCGATCCCGCGTTCGGCGCAAATCGCCGCCGCTTTCACGGTACGTGGTTCGTCGCCTTCCGGCAGAACGACACGTTTGCCGGCTTTGCGCGCCAGCTCGGTCAGCTGGTAGCGGAAGGCTGGCGGAGAGAGACGGCGGCTGCGCTCGGAGGTCGCGGTCAGCGATTCGATCCAGTCGGCGTTGATGTAGTTGGCCACGTATTCCTGAACTTTCTCGATACGCTCGTGATCGTCAACCGGTACTTCGAGGTTAAAGCTCTGCAGGCTCAGGGAGGTCTGCCAGGTGTTGGTGTTGACCATGAATACCGGCAGGCCGGTCGCGAAAGCGCGTTCACACAGCTTGCTGATGCGCGCGTCCATTTCATAGCCGCCGGTCAGCAGAATGGCGCCGATTTCCACGCCGTTCATTGCCGCCAGGCAGGCCGCAACCAGCACGTCAGGACGGTCTGCGGAGGTAACCAGCAGAGAACCAGGGCGGAAGTGTTCCAGCATGTGCGGGATGCTGCGCGCGCAGAAAGTCACGGATTTCACGCGGCGGGTATTGATATCGCCTTCGTTGATGATGGTCGCATTCAGATGGTGCGCCATGTCGATCGCGCGGGTCGCGATCAGATCGAAGCTCCATGGCACTGCGCCCAGCACCGGCAGCGTGCTGCCTTTCTGCAGCTGAGCCGGGTCAATCTTCACGATTTTTGCTTTCGACGAGTCGTCGAAAATTTCCGACAGGTCAGGACGGGTACGGCCCTGATCGTCGACAGGGGCATTCAGTTTGTTGACGATAACGCCGGTGATGCTGGTATTTTTGGCGCCGCCAAAGCTGTTACGGGTCAGTTCGATACGCTCGTTCAGCTGTTCTGGCGTGTCGGTGCCCTGAGACATCACGAAGACGATTTCAGCGTTCAGCGTTTTGGCGATTTCAAAGTTCAGCGCCTGGGCGAACTGATGCTTACGGGTCGGTACCAGGCCTTCCACCAGCACCACTTCCGCGTCCTGAGTATTCGCGTGGTAGTTGGCAATGATCTCTTCCATCAGCACATCTTTCTGATTGCTGGAGAGCAGAGACTCAACATGGCTCATCTTCAGCGGTTCAGCGGCGGTGGTGGTGGAGGAGCTGGCGCGAACGATGGTGGTGGTCTGGTCTGGGGCATCGCCACCGGAACGCGGCTGGGCGATAGGTTTAAAGACGCTCAGACGAACGCCTTTGCGTTCCATAGCGCGGATCACACCGAGGCTGACGCTGGTCAGACCTACGCTGGTACCGGTAGGAATTAACATGATAGTACGGGACACGGTATATCCTCTTTCGTTACCGCCAGTATCAGGCGGGATACAAAACAGCACCGCCAGCTATCCGTCATATTTCAAGTTGCACGTGCGTTGGCTCTACTTGCTCACCCCGGTGGCGTACGCGCTGTACGCGGCCGGGGTTTTGCTGTTTCGCCGCCTTCCTGCAGCTCGAATTATTGCGGGTCAGGGCTGGCGATGTGGAATTATGCGGTCAGACGGCTGGCGTCTTGCGCGATGACCAGCTCTTCGTTGGTCGGGATAACCACGGCAGGACGGGTGCCTTCTTTGTTGATGAAGCCAGACTTGCCGAAGCGGGCAGCAAGGTTACGCTCATGGTCAACTTCAAAGCCCAGTACGCCCAGTTTGCCCAGCGACAGCTCACGCACCATCGCGGCGTTTTCACCGATACCACCGGTGAAAATAACGGCGTCAAGACGGCCGTCCATCAGCGCGGTGTAGGAACCGATGTATTTCGCCAGGCGGTGGCAGTAAACGTCCATCGCGCGTTTAGCGTCGGCTTTTTCCTGATAGTTGTCTTCCACGTAGCGGCAGTCGCTGGTGACTTCGGTCAGACCCAGCAGGCCGGACTCTTTGGTCAGCATTTTGTTGATCGCGTCAACGCTCATGCCCAGGGTGTCGTGCAGATGGAAGATGATGGCCGGATCGATGTCACCGGAGCGGGTACCCATCACCAGGCCTTCCAGCGGGGTCAGACCCATGGAGGTGTCAACGCATTTACCGTTACGGATAGCGGAAACAGAACCACCGTTGCCGAGGTGGCAGGTGATGATGTTCAGCTCTTCCACCGGCTTGTTCAGGATCTTAGCGGCTTCCTGAGTCACGTAGAAGTGGCTGGTGCCGTGCGCGCCGTAACGACGAACGCCGTGCTCTTTGTACAGGCTGTACGGCAGGGCGTAGAGATAGGATTCTTCCGGCATGGTCTGATGGAACGCCGTATCGAATACAGCCACGTTTTTGTCTTTCAGGTGCGGGAAGGATTTCAGCGCTTCAGCGATGCCGATCAGGTGTGCCGGGTTGTGCAGCGGTGCGAAAGACGCGGCGTCTTTAATACCCTGAATTACGGACTCGTCGATCACCACGGAGCTGGTGTATTTTTCACCGCCGTGTACGATACGGTGGCCGATTGCGGTCAGCTGAGCAGACAGTTCTGGTTTTTGTGCCAGAATAGTGTTAACGATAAAGTTCAGCGCTTCACTGTGCGCGGCGCCCGCGCCTAACTCGGCTTCTTGTTTGCTGCCGTCCATTTTCCATTTGATACGGGCTTCCGGCAGGTGGAAGCATTCCGCTAAACCGGACAGATATTCGTCGCCGTTCACGGCGTCAAGGATAGCAAATTTCAGAGAGGAGCTACCGCAGTTCAGAACCAGTACTAACTTACTCGACATGGAAGTACCTTTTTATGATACGTGGCTAAAAAAACGTCAGTGTGTCATTAGCGTAGCGCAGGATGACCTCGACATTTATGATTAACATCATGCCTTGTTCTGTTTTCGGGCACGATGAGAGAAGTACATTTGATTTTATGCCATTTTGCATAATTTTCAGCCAATGGCAGAATATGCGATAATTTGACTAGCCTGGCAAAGAGTCTAACCGCCCTTTCAGGCGGGCACAGGATACCTGATTGCGGCATCCTTTGCCAAAATCTTTTGAACGATGTCATGCATAGTTGGTGTTTTGCACGAATTTTTTAAGTTTTATATGTAAAGTTGAGGTAAAGCCATGTCGACCCCTGAGAAACGCCCCGTTAGCTTCTTTAGCTTGTTCAACCGCGGGCAGCATTACGCAAAGACCTGGCCTCTCGACAAGCGCCTCGCACCGGTGTTTATTGAAAACCGCATTATTCGTGCCACCCGCTATGCCATCCGCATCATGCCGCCAATCGCCATTTTTACCCTCTGCTGGCAGATAGCTCTTGGCGGCCAGCTGGGCCCCGCCGTCGCTACCGCGCTGTTTGCGCTGAGCCTGCCGATGCAGGGACTCTGGTGGTTGGGTAAGCGTTCGGTGACGCCGCTGCCGCCCTCCATTCTTAACTGGTTCTATGAAGTGCGCGGTAAACTGCAGGAGGCGGGGCAGGCGCTGGCACCGGTCGAAGGCAAGCCCGATTATCAGGCGCTGGCTGACACGCTTAAGCGCGCCTTCAAACAACTGGATAAAACTTTCCTTGATGATTTGTAATTCACTACGGAAAACGCATATAAAAGAAGGCGCATGATTTATGCGCCTTCTTTATTTCACGCCCTACCGTGCTACAGGAGTCACAACATGGAAATGACCAATGCGCAGCGTCTGATTTTATCCAATCAGTACAAAATGATGACGATGCTCGACCCGGATAATGCGGAACGCTACCGTCGTCTGCAAACCATCATAGAGCGTGGGTATGGGCTACAGATGCGTGAACTGGACCGCGAGTTCGGCCAGCTGACGGAAGAAACCTGCCGTACCGTTATTGATATCATGGAGATGTACCACGCGCTGCACGTCTCCTGGACCAACCTGAAAGACGCGGCGGGTATCGATGAACGCCGGGTCACCTTCCTCGGGTTTGATGCCGCCACCGAAGCGCGTTATCTCGGCTATGTGCGTTTTATGGTCAACGTTGAAGGCCGCTACAGCCATTTTGACGCCGGTACCCATGGCTTTAACTCGCAGACCCCGATGTGGGAGAAATATCAGCGGATGCTGAGCGTCTGGCACGCTTGCCCGCGCCAGTATCATCTGAGCAGTAATGAAATTAATCAAATTATCAACGCCTGAGGGAGGTGCCCGTGCAGTGTAAAGGTTTCCTGTTCGATTTAGACGGGACGCTGGTGGATTCCTTGCCGGTGGTGGAGCGTTCATGGTGCAAGTGGGGGGATCGTTTCGCCATTGACCATGATGAAATTCTCAGTTTTATTCACGGCAAGCAGGCCATTACCTCCATTCGCTATTTTATGCCGGGGCGCAGCGAGGAGGATATCCAGGCCGAATTTCGCTACCTCGAGCAGATAGAAGCCACTGATATTGAGGGTATCGTCGCGCTGCCGGGGGCATTAGCCCTGTTGAATACGCTCAATGAGGCCGGGATCCCGTGGGCGATTGTCACCTCCGGCTCGATTCCGGTTGCCCACGCGCGTCACCGCGCGGCGGGCCTGCCGATGCCTGAGGTGTTCGTCACCGCCGAGCAGGTGAAACACGGCAAACCGGCGCCGGACGCCTATCTGCTGGGCGCCGAGCGGCTGGGTCTGCCTGCCGGGGAGTGCGCGGTGGTGGAAGATGCGCCGGCGGGGCTCCTCTCCGGACTGGCGGCCGGCTGTCGCACTATCGCGGTCAACGTGCCCGCCGATGCCCCTCGCCTGGGTGAAGCCGACCTCGTGCTGAGCAGCCTGGAAGATCTGGTGGTTGAACGCCAGACTGACGGCGTGGTAAATGTGCGTCTTAAAGCGTAAACCCATGATTTCGCCCCGCGTCGTCGGGGCTTTTTTATGCCACTATGTCGACTCCCACTTGTGACAAGGAAACGTTGTGAACGGTGAATTGATTTGGGTTTTATCCCTCCTGGCCATCGCGGTTGTGCTGTTTGCTACCGGCAAGGTGCGCATGGATGCTATCGCCCTGATGGTCATTGTCGCCTTTGTCCTCAGCGGAACGCTGACGTTAAATGAAGCTTTTTCCGGATTCAGCGATCCTAACGTGATCCTGATTGCCGCCCTGTTTATTATCGGCGATGGCCTGGTGCGCACCGGAGTCGCCACCAAAATGGGGGCATGGCTGGTGAGCGTGGCGGGGAACAGCGAAACCAAAATGCTGATCTACCTGATGCTCACCGTCGCCGGTCTGGGCGCGTTTATGAGCTCCACCGGGGTGGTCGCCATTTTCATCCCGGTGGTACTTAGCGTCTCGGCGCGGATGAATACCTCGCCATCGCGGCTGATGATGCCGCTGAGCTTCGCCGGGCTTATCAGCGGGATGATGACCCTGGTGGCGACGCCGCCCAACCTGGTGGTCAACAGTGAATTGCTGCGCGAGGGACTGCACGGCTTCAGCTTTTTCAGCGTCACGCCGATTGGCCTGGTGGTGCTGATCCTGGGCATCGTCTATATGCTGGCGGTGCGCTTTATGCTGAAGACGGATAATGGCGACTCCGCACGCGATGGGCGAAAAAGAAGCACCTTCCGCGATTTGATCCGCGAATATCACCTCACCGGCCGCGCTCGCCGGCTGGCCATCCGCCCGGGTTCGCCGATGATCGGTCAGCGGCTGGATGATTTAAAGCTGCGTGAGCGCTACTGCGCCAACGTGATCGGCGTTGAACGCTGGCGGCGGTTCCGCCGGGTAATTGTCAACGTCAACGGGGTATCGGAATTTCGCGCCCGCGACGTCCTGCTGATCGATATGTCCGCCTCCGATGTCGATTTACGCCAGTTCTGCGGCGAGCAAATGCTTGAGCCGATGGTATTGCGCGGCGAGTATTTTGCCGATCAGGCGCTGGATGTGGGGATGGCGGAGGTGGCGCTGATCCCGGATTCAGAGATGATGGGCAAAACGGTGCGTGAGATAGCCTTCCGCACCCGGTTTGGTCTCAATATCGTCGGCATGAAGCGCGATGGCAAAGCGATGGATGGTTCGGTGGTCGACGAGCCGCTGCAGCTCGGCGATATCCTGCTGGTGGTCGGCAACTGGCGGCAAATTGCCCTGCTGGCGAAGCGCGGCCGGGATTTCGTGGTGCTCAATATGCCGGTTGAGGTCGATGACGCTTCGCCGGCCCACAGCCAGGCTCCGCATGCGATTTTCTGCCTGGTGCTGATGGTAGCCCTGATGCTCACCGATGAAATTCCCAACCCGATTGCCGCGATTATCGCCTGTCTGCTGATGGGCAAATTCCGCTGCATCAATGCCGAAAGCGCCTACAAGGCGATCCACTGGCCGAGCATTATTTTGATTGTTGGGATGATGCCGTTTGCCCTGGCGCTGCAAAAAACCGGCGGGGTGGATCTGGTGGTGAAGGGACTGATGGATGTCGCCGGAGGCGAGGGGCCTTATCTGATGCTCGGCTGCCTGTTCGTGATGTGCGCGGCGATTGGGCTGTTTATCTCAAACACCGCCACGGCGGTGCTGATGGCGCCTATTGCCTTAGCGGCGGCGAAGTCAATGGGCGTCTCACCCTATCCTTTTGCCATGGTGGTGGCGATGGCGGCTTCGGCGGCGTTTATGACCCCGGTCTCCTCGCCGGTTAATACCCTGGTGCTTGGCCCGGGCAAGTACTCATTTAGCGATTTTGTCAAAATAGGCGTGCCCTTTACCATACTGGTGATGGTGGTCTGCGTCCTGCTAATCCCGGTACTGTTTCCGTTTTAAGATATTCTGGCCGGGTAGAGCACAACCGCCGCCCGGCCAGAACCTTACAGCGGCGAATCTTGGCTAATTTCGTCCAGCGACAGCTGGAAGCTTGGGACGAACACTTGCATAAAGTAATCCATCTCCGCGCTGCGCCGCGATGCCAGGGTCTTTTCCAGCCGACCTTTGGCCAGCAGAAATTCGTTATTGCCTGCAGACAGCTCTTCGAGGCACTTCAGGTAAGCGCAGAGGGCGTCAGCCTGTTTAACGATCGACTGCTCTTCCTCACTGTAGTGATGCTCATCAATCAGCGGCTCGAAAATATCGCGCAGCTCGTCAGGGACCATATCCACCAGCTTTTGCTGAGCAATTTTTTCAATTGCCTTATATTCCTGGGCAATCTGGGAGTTGAAATATTTCACCGGAGTAGGGAGATCGCCAGTTAGTACTTCCGAGGCGTCATGGTACATCGCCAGCAGGGCGATACGCTCGGCGTTGACCTGGCCGCCAAATTTGCGGTTTTTAATCGCCGCCAGCGCGTGGGCGACCATCGCCACCTGCAGGCTGTGTTCGGAGACATTTTCGGTGCGCACGTTGCGCATCAGCGGCCAGCGGTTAATCAGTTTCAGGCGGGAGAGGTGGGCAAAGAAATGACTCTGACTCATAGGGACCCTTAATCAGTGACAACATCGGGTTCCATTGTGCGCAGGGATCGCCGCCGGATGCAAATGCCGGCGGCGGCGCGATTAAAGCTGATGGTAGCCGGAGAGGAAGCGGCCAAAGCGGGAGATAGCCATCTCCAGGTCGTCTTCGCGCGGCAGGGTCACGATGCGTACGTGATCCGGCCACGGCCAGTTAAAGGCGGTGCCTTGCACCAGCAGGACTTTCTCCTGCAGCAGGAAGTCGAGCACCATTTTCTGGTCGTCATGAATATTGAAGCGTTTGGCGTCGATTTTCGGGAACATATACAGCGCGCCTTTTGGCTTCACGCAGGAGACGCCCGGAATATCGTTGATAAGCTCCCAGGCGCGGTTGCGTTGTTCATACAGGCGTCCGCCGGGGATGATGAATTCGCTGATGCTCTGATAGCCGCCCAGCGCCGTCTGGATAGCATGCTGGGCCGGCACGTTGGCGCAAAGACGCATTGAAGCCAGCATCTCCAGCCCTTCGATATAGCCCTTCGCGTGTTTTTTCGGGCCATTCAGCACCATCCAGCCTTGACGGAAGCCGGCAACGCGGTAGGTTTTCGACAATCCGTTAAAGGTCACCGTCAGCAGGTCCGGCGCCAGGGCGGCAATAGAGTGATGCTGGGCTTCGTCGTAGAGGATCTTGTCGTAAATTTCATCGGCGAAAATGATCAGATTATGCTGACGAGCGATCTCCACGATCTCTTGCAGCAATTCTTTGGAATAGACCGCGCCGGTGGGGTTGTTAGGGTTAATGATCACGATCCCGCGGGTGCGCGGTGTGATTTTTGCGCGGATGTCGTCCAGATCCGGGAACCAGTCAGAGGATTCGTCACACAGATAGTGCACCGCTTTGCCGCTGGAAAGCGACACCGCCGCCGTCCACAGCGGGTAGTCCGGGGCGGGAACCAGCATCTCATCGCCGCTGTTTAACAGCGCCTGCATCGCCTGCACAATCAGTTCGGACACGCCGTTGCCGATATAGATGTCTTCCACCGTGACATCGCGCATACCCCGGGCCTGGTAATGCTGCATGATAGCTTTACGCGCCGAGTACAATCCTTTCGAATCGCAGTAACCCTGGGCGGTAGGCAAATTGCGGATGACGTCGACGAGGATCTCGTCAGGGGCCTCGAAGCCGAATGGCGCCGGGTTGCCGATGTTCAGTTTCAGAACCTTATTGCCTTCTTCTTCAAGACGTTTGGCTTCTTTCAGAACCGGGCCGCGGATGTCATAACAGACGTTCTCTAACTTGCTGGATTTTTCGATGGGGGACATGAATCTTGACCTTTTAGCTGTTATCGCCACTCCCTGCCGTGGAAGTCAGCACGGAACAATGTACTCCCCCTCCCCGCTGTTTTGAAGGCTTTGCAGGAGAAGATTTTGCTGACGCCGGATTTTAAGCGCAATTGATTTATCTACCGATTGCGGATTTGGTCTGTGGCTTATGCCTTTTTATGTCGATTTTTTGGTCGTAAATATAGATTTAGTAGCGATTTTGCCATCATTTATCTCGTTTGTTTGCCCGGTAATATGGGGAGGGAGGAGGGGGAGTCGCTAAAAAACGCTATCCTGCATACAAGCGCGATTGGCTTGTAATTTTGATGTTAAATAATTTTAATAAAAAACAGCGTGCGACCACATTATTATTATTTTTAGCGGGTAATAATCTGAGGTTTGTTAATTAATATAAAATGTTGAAAAAAATTTAAAATTGTCTCAGTTAATCCTTATTAAGGCTTATAAAAAGGAGGGGGATAGGTTAGAATATCACCGTTAATATCCGTGTTAACCGCCAAGAACTGCGGTTGCATTGAGATTTAATATATTGTTATTACAGGATTTTATTGTTCCTTTTCTGCCGGAAAGTTACGCCAGAAGAGCGATTTTCTCAGCATCACTGACCGGGTTCCCGCGGCGACGTATGGCGCCTGGCTGGTCGTGGTAATAAATAATAATGAGAAATACGAACAATATATTACTCCGCAGTTCTGCGCATTTGCCCAGACGAGTACTTTGGCATGTAATAACGTTCGTCCAGTTGTTTATCCGCCGTCAGACGGTGAGCACGAGACTCAGGGAATAGCCGGAAACCTGGCGTAAAGCATCAACAAGGCAGGTCAGCGTTAGCCACCTGTAAGTGAAGAAAGATGATTAATACAACACGTCCCATACTCAACCTCGATCTCGATCTGCTGCGTACCTTTGTCGCGGTCGCTGATTTGAACACTTTTGCCGCCGCCGCCGCCGCAGTGTGTCGCACTCAGTCCGCGGTCAGTCAGCAAATGCAACGCCTGGAACAGCTGGTGGGCAAAGAGCTTTTCGCCCGCCACGGCCGCAATAAGCTGCTGACCGAGCAGGGGATCCAGCTGCTGGGCTATGCCCGCAAAATTCTCCGTTTTAACGATGAAGCCTGTATGTCGCTGATGTATGGCAGCCTGCAGGGGGCTCTGAGCATCGGCGCGTCAGAAGAAACGGCTGACACCATCCTGCCGTTTTTGTTAAACCGCATCGGCTGTTTCTATCCCAGAATGACGTTGGAGATCAAAGTTCACCCCCATGCCGCCATCATGGAGATGTTGGCCGAGGGGCTGGTCGATCTGGCGTTGACCACCCATCAGCCTCCCGGCTTTACCTCTTTTACCCTGAGAACATCACCTACTCTCTGGTATTGTGCAGCGGAATATGTGCTGGCGAAGGGGGAATCTATCCCCCTGATCCTGCTCGAAGAGCCAAGCCCATTCCGCCAGGATATTATCGCCGCGCTGGAAACTGCTCGCGTCAGTTGGCATCTGGCCCACGGAGCTTCCTCGCTATCGGGCGTGAAAGCGGCGGTGAAGGCCGGGCTGGGCGTGACGGCGCGCCCGGTCGAAATGATGAGCCCGGATCTACGCGTGGCTGGCATCAGTGAGGGGTTACCGGCGTTGCCGGACACCCGGTACGTCGTCAGCTGCAATCCGCGGACGGTGAGCGAACTGCCGCAGGCGATTTTTCAGTCTCTGAGCCAGGAGATCCATCCCTGGGAAACGGGCACAGCACTTACTCCGGAAGAGGGAGGAAATGCCTTGGTTTTGTAAGGGTATTCTTGCTAACAAAGATCACAAAAACTGGTAACAGAATGTAAGTGCCCAAAAAGAGCCTCAGGAGTTGGTTTCCCGCCTGGCGGCTCTTTTTTTTGCACTCTTATTGATGTTTTGAATCTTTTTTGTATTTCTTTGCAGAAAAATCAGCGTATTGGCGTGACAAGGCGCTCAGCTTGTCGACTTTTCCCTGCACTTTCAACACTTCCTGCTAATGTTAAAAAACCGGATGGATTGTTGCCGATTTCCTGGGGTAATTAACAAAACCGTGTCGCAGATCAAGAAAATACCCCTCTTTGGGGGGAGGAATCGAGGCTAAATCCTGTCAAAATAGAAGGGATTTTTGATTTACGACGGAAACGGACACGATTCAACAACACTAAAACCGAACAGTATGCAAGGTTATTTCGCAGAAAAGGGCATTTAATGTTAATGAAAAGATTCCAATGTAAATTAATGTTATGAAAACTTTTGTTAAAGTTGACAAAAGGTTAAAGAAAGGGGTAAAAAGCCACGGCATCTGGGCTTCTCACATCGACCAGGGACGCTTTTTTGCACGGTTATTTTTTATTCCTCCCGTGAAACGCTGTGGCGTTCATCTGCCAGTAAGAGCAGAGGGTTTTGGCGCTACACTTTTTTGGTTAAGCAATGCGTATGTCAACATCCACTGAAGTCATCGCTCATCATTGGGCATTCGCTATATTTCTCATCATCGCTATCGGCCTGTGCTGCCTCATGCTCGTCGGCGGCTGGTACCTTGGCGGTCGCGCGCGCGCGCGTAGTAAAAACACGCCGTTTGAATCGGGGATCGACTCCGTCGGTTCGGCCCGCTTACGTCTTTCTGCGAAGTTTTATCTGGTTGCCATGTTCTTCGTTATCTTCGACGTGGAAGCCCTGTATCTCTACGCATGGTCGACCTCTATCCGCGAGAGCGGCTGGGTCGGCTTTGTGGAAGCCGCAATTTTCATTTTAGTGCTACTGGCTGGTCTGGTTTATCTCGTTCGCATCGGCGCACTGGACTGGACGCCTGCGCGTTCCCGTCGCACGCTGGTTAACCCGGAAACAGACAGTCCCACTAACCGTCATATGCAGTAAAAGCGAGGCAATAAGATGGATTATACGCTCACCCGCATAGATCCTAACGGTGAGAACGACCGTTACCCCCTGCAGAAACAGGAGATCGTTACCGATCCTCTGGAGCAGGAAGTCAATAAAAGCGTGTATATGGGGAAACTCGAACACGCGCTGCATGACATGGTGAACTGGGGCCGTAAGAACTCAATTTGGCCGTACAACTTCGGCCTTTCTTGCTGTTATGTGGAAATGGTGACGTCATTCACTGCGGTGCATGACGTTGCGCGTTTTGGGGCAGAAGTTCTGCGCGCCTCTCCGCGTCAGGCGGACCTGATGGTGGTCGCGGGAACCTGCTTTACCAAAATGGCGCCGGTTATTCAGCGTCTCTACGATCAGATGCTGGAGCCGAAGTGGGTGATCTCCATGGGCGCCTGCGCCAACTCAGGCGGGATGTACGACATCTATTCCGTCGTCCAGGGCGTGGATAAATTCATTCCGGTCGATGTGTACATCCCGGGCTGCCCGCCGCGTCCGGAGGCCTATATGCAGGCGCTGATGCTGCTGCAGGAGTCCATTGGTAAAGAACGTCGTCCGCTCTCATGGGTGGTTGGCGATCAGGGCGTTTATCGCGCCAATATGCAGTCGGAACGCGAGCGTAAACGCGGCGAACGTATTGCAGTGACCAATCTGCGGACGCCGGACGAGATTTAATTTGCGCCTGCGGGCGGGAGAACCACTTCGCAAATCAATCTACAACAGCGCGAAGTCTCGCCGGCAGTCACCACGGACCTTTTGCAATGGTGAACAATATGACCGATTTAACCGCGCATGACGCCGCACCAGCCTGGCAAACCCGCGATCACCTTGATGACCCGGTGATTGGCGAACTGCGCAACCGCTTTGGGCCGGATGCCTTTACCGTTCAGCCAACCCGTACCGGCGTACCGGTGGTATGGGTGAAGCGTGAACAGCTGCTGGAGGTGGGTGATTTCCTGAAGAAATTGCCGAAGCCTTACGTGATGCTGTTTGACCTGCACGGCATGGACGAACGTCTGCGCACGCACCGCGATGGCCTGCCCGCCGCGGATTTTTCCGTTTTCTATCACCTGATCTCCATCGATCGCAACCGCGACATCATGCTCAAGGTGGCGCTGTCGGAAAACGATCTGCATCTGCCGACCTTCACCAAACTGTTCCCCAACGCCAACTGGTATGAGCGTGAAACCTGGGAAATGTTTGGCATTACCTTCGATGGTCACCCGAACCTGCGTCGCATCATGATGCCGCCGACCTGGGAAGGTCACCCGCTGCGTAAAGATTATCCGGCGCGTGCCACCGAGTTCGACCCGTTTGAGCTGACCAAAGCCAAACAGGATCTGGAGATGGAGGCGCTGACCTTTAAACCGGAAGAGTGGGGCATGAAGCGCGGCACCGACAACGAGGACTTCATGTTCCTCAACCTCGGTCCGAACCATCCATCGGCGCATGGTGCGTTCCGCATTATTCTGCAACTGGACGGCGAAGAGATCGTCGACTGCGTACCGGATATCGGTTATCACCACCGCGGCGCCGAGAAGATGGGCGAGCGTCAGTCCTGGCACAGCTACATCCCGTATACCGACCGTATTGAATATCTCGGCGGCTGCGTCAACGAGATGCCGTACGTGCTGGCGGTGGAAAAACTGGCTGGGATCACCGTACCGGATCGCGTGAACGTGATCCGCGTGATGCTCTCCGAGCTGTTCCGCATCAACAGCCACCTGCTGTATATCTCGACCTTTATTCAGGACGTCGGCGCGATGACGCCGGTCTTCTTCGCCTTTACCGATCGGCAGAAAATTTACGATCTGGTGGAAGCGATTACCGGGTTCCGTATGCACCCGGCGTGGTTCCGCATCGGCGGCGTCGCGCACGATCTGCCGCGTGGCTGGGATCGCCTGCTGCGTGAGTTCCTCGAGTGGATGCCGAAGCGTCTGGACTCCTATGAGAAGGCCGCCCTGCGCAACACCATTCTGAAAGGCCGTTCCGTCGGCGTGGCAGCCTATACCGCCAAAGAGGCGCTGGAGTGGGGCACCACCGGCGCAGGCCTGCGCGCCACCGGTATCGACTTCGACGTGCGTAAATGGCGTCCTTACTCTGGCTATGAAAACTTCGACTTCGAAGTCCCGACCGGGGGGGGCGTCTCAGACTGCTACACCCGCGTGATGCTGAAAGTAGAAGAGCTGCGCCAGAGCCTGCGCATTCTTCAGCAGTGCCTCGATAACATGCCGGAAGGCCCGTTCAAAGCGGATCACCCGCTGACCACGCCGCCGCCGAAAGAGCGCACGCTGCAGCATATCGAAACCCTGATCACCCACTTCCTGCAGGTATCGTGGGGCCCGGTGATGCCGGCCAACGAATCTTTCCAGATGATTGAGGCGACCAAAGGGATCAACAGTTACTACCTGACCAGCGACGGCAGCACCATGAGCTACCGCACCCGCGTCCGTACGCCGAGCTTTGCGCACCTGCAGCAGATCCCGTCGGCGATCCGCGGCAGCCTGGTATCCGACCTGATCGTCTATCTGGGTAGTATCGATTTTGTTATGTCAGACGTGGACCGCTAATTATGCACGAGAATCAACAACCACAAACCGAGGCTTTTGAGCTGAGTGCGGCAGAGCGTGAGGCTATTGAGCACGAGAAGCACCACTACGAAGACCCGCGTGCGGCGTCCATCGAAGCGCTGAAAATCGTTCAGAAACAGCGCGGCTGGGTGCCGGATGGCGCGATCTACGCCATCGCCGATGTGCTGGGGATCCCGGCCAGCGACGTGGAAGGCGTGGCGACGTTCTACAGCCAGATTTTCCGCCAGCCGGTTGGCCGTCACGTGATCCGCTACTGCGACAGCGTGGTATGCCACATCACCGGCTATCAGGGTATTCAGGCCGCCATTGAGAAGAAACTGAATATCAAGCCGGGGCAGACCACCTTTGATGGCCGCTTTACCCTGCTGCCGACCTGCTGCCTGGGTAACTGCGACAAGGGACCGACCATGATGATTGATGAGGATACTCACAGCCATCTGACGCCGGAGGCAATTCCTGACCTGCTGGAGCAGTACAAATGAAAACCGTAATTCGTACTGCGGAAACGCATCCGCTCACCTGGCGCCTGCGCGACGACAAGCAGCCGGTGTGGCTGGACGAGTATCGCAGTAAAAATGGCTATGAAGGGGCGCGTAAAGCCCTGACCGGGATGGCCCCGGATGAGATTGTCACGGCGGTAAAAGACGCTGGCCTGAAAGGGCGCGGCGGCGCGGGCTTCTCCACTGGTCTGAAGTGGAGCCTGATGCCGAAAGACGAATCCATGAACATCCGTTACCTGCTGTGTAACGCCGATGAAATGGAGCCGGGCACCTATAAAGACCGCCTGCTGATGGAGCAGCTGCCGCACCTGCTGGTGGAAGGCATGCTGATCTCCGCGTTTGCGCTGAAAGCGTACCGCGGCTACATCTTCCTGCGCGGAGAATATATTGAAGCGGCCCAGCATCTGCGTCGCGCGATTGCCGAAGCCACCGAAGCGGGTCTGTTGGGGAAAAACATCCTCGGCACCGGGTTTGACTTCGAGCTGTTCGTGCACACCGGGGCAGGGCGCTATATCTGCGGCGAAGAGACGGCGCTGATCAACTCCCTGGAAGGCCGCCGCGCCAACCCGCGATCCAAGCCGCCGTTCCCGGCGAGCTCCGGCGTCTGGGGCAAGCCGACCTGCGTCAACAACGTAGAAACCCTGTGCAACGTGCCAGCGATCCTCGCCAACGGCGTCGAGTGGTACCAGAACATTTCCACCAGCAAAGATGCTGGCACCAAGCTGATGGGCTTCTCCGGCCGGGTGAAGAATCCGGGCGTCTGGGAGCTGCCGTTCGGCACCACTGCCCGCGAGATCCTCGAAGATTACGCCGGCGGTATGCGCGATGGCCTGAAGTTTAAAGCCTGGCAACCGGGCGGAGCAGGGACCGACTTCCTCACCGAAGCGCACCTCGATCTGCCGATGGAATTCGAAAGCATTGGTAAAGCGGGCAGCCGTCTGGGCACCTCGCTGGCGATGGCCGTTGACCACGAGATCAACATGGTCTCGCTGGTGCGTAACCTTGAAGAGTTCTTTGCCCGCGAGTCCTGCGGCTGGTGTACGCCGTGCCGCGATGGTCTGCCGTGGAGCGTGAAGATCCTGCGCGCCCTGGAGCGCGGCGAAGGCCAGCCTGGCGATATCGAAACCCTTGAGCAACTGTGTCGATTCCTGGGCCCGGGTAAAACCTTCTGCGCGCACGCGCCGGGCGCGGTCGAGCCGCTACAGAGCGCGATTAAATATTTCCGCGAAGAATTCGAGGCTGGCATTAAGCAGCAGTTCAGCAATACCCATGCAATCAACGGGATTCAGCCGAACCTGCTTAAGACGCGCTGGTAATCTAAAGGTTTTTTATTTTTGGAAGCACGCAAATGGCTACGATTCATGTAGACGGCAAAGAATACGAGGTCAACGGGGCGGACAACCTGCTAGAGGCTTGTCTCTCTCTTGGTCTTGATATTCCCTACTTTTGCTGGCACCCGGCGCTAGGGAGCGTCGGTGCTTGCCGCCAGTGTGCGGTGAAGCAATATCAGAACGCGGAAGACACGCGTGGTCGCCTGGTGATGTCCTGTATGACTCCGGCATCCGACGGCACCTTTATTTCTATCGACGACAGCGAAGCGAAGCAGTTCCGCGAAAGCGTGGTGGAGTGGTTGATGACTAACCACCCGCACGACTGCCCGGTCTGCGAAGAGGGCGGCAACTGCCACCTGCAGGATATGACGGTGATGACCGGTCATAGCTTCCGCCGCTATCGTTTCACCAAGCGTACCCACCGCAATCAGGATCTGGGGCCGTTTATTTCGCACGAAATGAACCGCTGCATCGCCTGCTACCGCTGCGTGCGCTACTACAAAGATTATGCCGACGGCACCGATCTGGGCGTCTATGGCGCGCACGACAACGTCTACTTCGGCCGCCCGGAAGATGGCACCCTGGAGAGCGAGTTCTCCGGCAACCTGGTGGAAGTCTGCCCGACCGGCGTTTTCACCGACAAAACCCACTCCGAGCGCTATAACCGTAAGTGGGACATGCAGTTTGCGCCGAGCATCTGCCAGCAGTGTTCCATCGGCTGTAACATCAGCCCGGGCGAACGCTATGGCGAGTTGCGTCGTATCGAAAACCGCTATAACGGTACCGTGAACCGCTACTTCCTCTGCGACCGCGGTCGTTTCGGCTATGGCTACGTGAACCTGAAAGACCGTCCGCGTCAGCCGGTACAGCGCCGCGGCGACGATCTGATCACCCTTAACGCCGAGCAGGCGATGCAGGGGGCGGCGGATATCCTGCGCCAGTCGAAGAAAGTGATCGGCATCGGCTCCCCGCGCGCCAGCATTGAAAGCAACTTCGCGCTGCGCGAGCTGGTGGGCGCCGACAACTTCTATACCGGCATCGCCAAAGGCGAACAAGCGCGCCTGCAGATGATGCTGAAAGTGCTGCGCGAGGGCGGGATCCACACGCCAAGCCTGCGCGATATCGAATCCTACGATGCGGTACTGGTGCTGGGCGAAGACATTACCCAGACCGGCGCGCGCGTGGCCCTGGCGGTACGCCAGGCAGTGAAAGGGAAAGCACGCGAAATGGCGGCGGCGCAGAAAGTGGCCGACTGGCAGATCGCCGCGATCCTCAACATCGGCCAGCGCGCCAAGCACCCGCTATTCGTCACCAACGTCGATGACACCCGCCTGGATGACATCGCGGCGTGGACCTACCGCGCGCCGGTAGAAGATCAGGCGCGTCTCGGCTTTGCTATTGCCCATGCGCTGGACGACAGCGCGCCGGCGGTTGACGGCCTGAGCCAGGACCTGCAGGGTAAAGTCGACGTTATCGTTCAGGCGCTGGCCGGGGCGAAAAAACCGCTGATCATCTCCGGGACCAACGCCGGCAGCATGGAGATCATCCAGGCCGCCGCTAACGTGGCGAAAGCTCTGAAAGGCCGCGGCGCCGATGTCGGGGTGACCATGGTCGCCCGGGCGGTTAACAGCGTCGGACTGGGCATGATCGGCGGCGGCTCGCTTGAAGAGGCGCTGGACGAACTGGAAAGCGGCGCCGCAGACGCGGTTATCGTGCTGGAAAACGACCTTCACCGTCATGCTTCCGCCGCGCGCGTTGACGCTGCGCTGGCGAAAGCGCCGCTGGTGATGGTGGTGGATCATCAGCGCACCGCGATTATGGACAAAGCGCACCTGGTGCTCTCCGCGGCAAGCTTTGCGGAAAGCGACGGTACCGTGGTGAACAACGAAGGCCGCGCCCAACGTTTCTTCCAGGTTTACGATCCGGCTTACTACGACGCGAAAACCGTAATGCTGGAAAGCTGGCGCTGGCTGCATTCGCTGCACAGCACCGTCAACAACCGTCAGGTTGACTGGACTCAGCTGGACCACGTCATTGATGCGGCGATTGCCGCGCTGCCGCAGCTGGCGGGCATTAAAGACGCCGCGCCGGATGCGACCTTCCGCATTCGCGGCCAGAAGCTGGCGCGTGAACCGCACCGCTACAGCGGCCGCACGGCGATGCGCGCTAACATCAGCGTGCACGAGCCGCGTCAGCCGCAGGATAAAGACACGATGTTCGCCTTCTCCATGGAAGGGAACAACCAGCCGTCCGCCCCGCGTTCGCAGATCCCGTTCGCCTGGGCGCCGGGCTGGAACTCCCCGCAGGCATGGAACAAGTTCCAGGATGAAGTGGGCGGGAAACTGCGCCACGGCGATCCGGGCGTTCGTCTGTTTGAAGCGTCCGCCAGCGGACTGGAGTACTTCACGGCGGTGCCGGCCAGCTTCCAGGCGGAAGAGGGCAAATGGCGAATTGCGCCGTACTACCATCTGTTCGGCAGCGATGAGCTGTCTCAGCGCGCGCCGGTGTTCCAGAGCCGGATGCCTGAGCCGTACATCAAGCTGAACCCGGCGGATGCCGCGAAGCTTGGCGTCAACCCAGGGGCAATGCTCTCCTTTAGCGTGGAAGGCCAGACCCTGCGTCTGCCGCTGGTTATCTCTGAAGGCCTGACCGCGGGACAGGTTGGCTTACCGATGGGCATGCCGGGCATTGCGCCGGTGCTGACCGGATCGCGTATTGATTCACTGCAGGAGGCGAAAGCATGAGCTGGTTAACGCCGGATCTTATCGACATTCTGTTAAGCATCCTGAAGGCCGTGGTCATTCTGCTGGTGGTTGTCACCTGCGGCGCGTTCATGAGCTTCGGCGAGCGTCGTCTGCTCGGCTTGTTCCAGAACCGCTACGGACCTAACCGCGTCGGCTGGGGCGGTTCGCTGCAGCTGGTCGCCGACATGATCAAGATGTTCTTTAAAGAGGACTGGATCCCGCGCTTCTCCGATCGCGTGATCTTTACTCTGGCGCCGGTTATCGCCTTTACCTCGCTGCTGCTGGCCTTCGCTATCGTGCCGGTTAGCCCGACGTGGGTGGTGGCCGACCTGAACATCGGCATCCTCTTCTTCCTGATGATGGCAGGCCTGGCGGTCTACGCGGTGCTGTTCGCCGGTTGGTCGAGCAATAACAAATACTCGCTGCTGGGGGCGATGCGTGCTTCCGCGCAGACCCTGAGCTACGAAGTGTTTCTCGGTCTCTCCCTGATGGGCGTGGTGGCGCAGGCGGGGTCATTCAATATGACCGATATCGTTAACAACCAGGCGCATCTGTGGAACGTTATCCCGCAGTTCTTCGGCTTCGTGACTTTCGCCATCGCCGGCGTGGCGGTGTGTCACCGTCACCCGTTCGACCAGCCGGAAGCGGAGCAGGAACTGGCCGATGGTTACCACATTGAATATTCCGGCATGAAATTCGGTCTGTTCTTCGTCGGGGAATACATCGGTATCGTCACCGTTTCAGCGCTGATCGTCACGCTGTTCTTCGGCGGCTGGAATGGCCCGTGGTTACCTCCTTTCATCTGGTTCGCGCTGAAAACCGCGTTCTTCATGATGATGTTCATTTTGATCCGCGCATCATTACCGCGTCCGCGCTATGACCAGGTAATGTCCTTTGGCTGGAAAGTATGCCTGCCGTTAACGCTGGTCAACTTGTTGGTAACGGCGGCTGTCATTCTCTGGCAGGCGCAATAAGGGGTGAATTGAACATGACCTTAAAAGAATTATTGGTGGGGTTCGGCACCCAGGTCCGTAGTATCTGGATGATTGGCCTGCATGCCTTCGCCAAACGTGAAACCCGGATGTATCCGGAAGAGCCGGTCTACCTGCCGCCGCGCTATCGCGGCCGCATCGTGCTGACCCGCGATCCGGACGGTGCAGAGCGCTGCGTCGCCTGTAACCTGTGTGCGGTAGCCTGCCCGGTGGGCTGTATCTCGCTGCAGAAAGCAGAGACGGTAGACGGCCGCTGGTATCCGGAGTTCTTCCGCATCAACTTCTCACGTTGCATCTTCTGCGGCCTGTGCGAAGAAGCGTGCCCGACCACGGCGATCCAGTTGACCCCGGACTTCGAGCTGGGTGAATACAAGCGTCAGGATCTGGTGTACGAAAAAGAGGATCTGCTGATTTCCGGTCCGGGCAAATACCCGGAATATAACTTCTACCGGATGGCGGGTATGGCAATCGACGGCAAAGATAAGGGCGAAGCGGAAAATGAAGCTAAGCCAATCGACGTCAAGAGCCTGTTACCGTAAGGAGAGGGGCAATGGAATTCGCTTTTTATATCTGTGGCCTGATAGCCATCCTCGCAACCTTGCGGGTCGTCACCCACACCAATCCGGTGCATGCGCTGCTGTACCTGATTATTTCGCTGCTGGCGATTGCCGGGGTGTTCTTCTCGCTGGGCGCGTACTTCGCCGGAGCGCTGGAAATCATCGTCTACGCCGGGGCCATTATGGTGCTGTTCGTCTTCGTGGTGATGATGCTCAACCTGGGCGGCACCGAGATCGAACAGGAGCGCAAGTGGCTGCAGCCGGGGATCTGGATTGGCCCGGCCATCCTCTCCGCGGTGCTGCTGGTGGTTATCGTTTACGCCATCCTGGGCATTAACGACCAGGGTATCGACGGTGCGGCGATTAACGCCAAAGAAGTGGGCATTGCGCTGTTTGGGCCGTACGTCCTGGCGGTGGAGCTGGCCTCCATGCTGCTGCTGGCGGGCCTGGTGGTTGCCTTCCACATTGGCCGCGAAGAGCGCGCCGGCGAGGTGCTGAGCAACCGTCTGAACGACAGCGACAAACGAAAAACGGAGGAACACGCATGATCCCCTTAACACATGGACTGATCCTCGCGGCCATCCTGTTTGTGCTTGGTCTGACGGGGCTGGTGATCCGCCGCAATCTGCTGTTTATGTTGATTAGCCTGGAAATCATGATTAACGCCGCCGCGCTGGCCTTTGTGGTGGCGGGTAGCTACTGGGGTCAGGCAGATGGTCAGATAATGTATATCCTCGCCATCAGCCTCGCGGCTGCGGAAGCGAGTATCGGCCTGGCGCTGCTGCTGCAGCTCCATCGTCGCCGCCAGAACCTGAACATCGATTCAGTAAGTGAGTTGCGTGGATGAACATGCTTGCCTTAACCATTCTTTTGCCATTGATTGGCTTTGTGCTGCTGGCCTTCTCCCGCGGGCGCTGGTCGGAAAATCTTTCCGCCACCGTTGGCATGGGCTCGGTAGGCCTGGCGGCGCTGGTCACCGCGTACGTTGGCGTCGACTTTTTCGCTAACGGCAAACAGGCGGTCAGCGTGCCGCTGTGGACCTGGATGTCGGTCGGTGATTTCAACATCGGCTTCAACCTGGTGTTGGACGGCCTGTCGCTGACCATGCTCTCCGTAGTTACCGGCGTCGGCTTCCTGATCCACATGTTCGCCTCCTGGTACATGCGCGGTGAAGAGGGATATTCCCGCTTCTTCGCCTATACCAACCTGTTTATCGCCAGCATGGTGGTTCTGGTACTAGCCGATAACCTGCTGCTGATGTACCTCGGTTGGGAAGGCGTGGGCCTCTGTTCTTACCTGCTGATCGGTTTCTACTACACCGATCCGAAGAACGGCGCCGCAGCGATGAAAGCGTTTGTGGTGACCCGCGTCGGCGACGTGTTCCTCGCCTTCGCGCTGTTCATTCTTTATAACGAACTGGGCACCCTGAACTTCCGCGAAATGGTGGAGCTGGCGCCGCAGCACTTCGCTAACGGCAGCACCACGCTGCAGTGGGCGACGCTGATGCTGCTTGGCGGCGCGGTCGGTAAATCCGCCCAGCTGCCGCTGCAAACGTGGCTTGCCGATGCGATGGCGGGTCCGACGCCGGTCTCTGCGCTGATCCACGCCGCGACCATGGTCACCGCGGGCGTCTATCTGATCGCCCGTACCCACGGCCTGTTCCTGATGACGCCGGAAGTGCTGCATCTGGTCGGTATCGTCGGGGCGGTCACCCTGGTGTTGGCGGGCTTCGCCGCGCTGGTGCAGACCGATATCAAACGCGTTCTCGCCTACTCTACCATGAGCCAGATTGGCTACATGTTCCTCGCGCTGGGCGTGCAGGCATGGGACGCGGCGATTTTCCACCTGATGACTCACGCGTTCTTTAAAGCGCTGCTGTTCCTGTCGTCTGGTTCGGTCATTCTGGCCTGCCATCACGAACAGAACATCTTCAAGATGGGCGGCCTGCGCAAATCGATTCCGCTGGTATACGTCTGCTTCCTGGTGGGGGGCGCGGCGCTGTCCGCACTGCCGCTTATCACCGCAGGCTTCTTCAGTAAGGATGAGATTCTGGCAGGCGCGATGGCCAATGGCCATATCAATCTGATGGTGGCAGGCCTGGTCGGCGCCTTTATGACCTCGCTGTACACCTTCCGGATGATTTTCATCGTATTCCACGGTAAAGAGCAAATTCACGCGCACGCAGGGAAGGGGATTACCCATCATCTGCCGCTGATTGTGCTGCTGGTACTATCCACCTTCGTTGGCGCGCTGATTGTGCCGCCGCTGGAAGGCGTACTGCCGCAGACCACTGAGCTCGCCCACGGTAGCGTGATGACGCTGGAGATTGCCTCCGGGATCATCGCCATTGCCGGGATTCTGATCGCTGCATGGCTGTGGCTGGGCAAACGCACGCTGGTGACCTCCATCGCCAACAGTGCGCCTGGCCGCTTCTTCGGTACCTGGTGGTTCCATGCCTGGGGCTTCGACTGGTTATACGACAAGGTGTTCGTAAAACCATTCCTCGGTATTGCCTGGCTGCTGAAACGCGATCCGCTGAACTCGTTGATGAATATCTCGGCGATCCTTTCCCGCTTCGCAGGCAAAGGCCTGCTGGTGAGCGAGAACGGTTATCTGCGCTGGTATGTGGCTTCAATGAGCATCGGCGCGGTGGTGGTGCTGGCGCTGCTGATGGTATTGCGTTGATTTGATCGCGCGGTTTTGCCCGGTGGGGGGGTGCTGTTCGTGGAAACACAAAAACAAGAAGGGGGGAGGAAGAGACACACCACAAAAAAAAAAAAAACAACCAACAGAAAGCGGG
>NZ_JBPYUI010000005.1:57032-173275 GCF_051858335.1 Klebsiella sp. K47 | reverse complement strand
TTGTTGTTGTTTGGTTTTTTTGTTTTCTTTTTGTTTGTTTTTTTCGCTTGTCAGCGGGCGTCGGGGGGTAGACACCCCACCCCTCCACCCGACACAACAAACCGCACTCAAACGTGAATGTAGTCGAATTCGTTGAAAATCGGTCCTGAACGGGACTTTAACAAGGAATAAAAATCGCCATGTTACTACCCTGGCTAATATTAATTCCCTTTATCGGCGGCTTCCTGTGCTGGCAGACCGAACGCTTTGGCGTGAAAGTGCCGCGCTGGATCGCGCTGATTACCATGGGACTGACGCTGGTGCTTGGCCTGCAGCTGTGGATGCAGGGCGGCTATTCTCTGACGCAATCCGCGGGTATTCCGCAATGGCAGTCGGAATTCGTGCTGCCGTGGATCCCACGCTTCGGCATTAGCATCCATCTGGCGATCGACGGCCTGTCGCTGCTGATGGTGGTGCTGACCGGTCTCCTCGGCGTGCTGGCGGTGCTCTGTTCGTGGCGTGAAATCGAAAAATACCAGGGCTTCTTCCACCTCAACCTGATGTGGATCCTGGGCGGCGTTATCGGCGTGTTCCTCGCCATCGACATGTTCCTGTTCTTCTTCTTCTGGGAAATGATGTTGGTGCCGATGTACTTCCTGATCGCGCTGTGGGGCCACAAAGCCTCGGACGGTAAAACGCGTATCACAGCGGCCACCAAGTTCTTCATCTATACCCAGGCGAGCGGTCTGGTGATGCTGATTGCCATTCTGGCGCTGGCCTTCGTCCACTTCAACGCCACCGGCGTGTGGACCTTCAACTATGAAGATCTGCTGAAAACCCCAATGTCTCACGGCGTGGAATACCTGCTGATGCTCGGCTTCTTCATCGCCTTCGCGGTGAAAATGCCGGTGGTGCCGCTGCATGGCTGGCTGCCGGACGCTCACTCCCAGGCGCCGACCGCCGGCTCTGTCGACCTCGCGGGGATCCTGCTGAAAACCGCCGCCTACGGTCTGCTGCGCTTTGCGCTGCCGCTGTTCCCGAATGCCTCCGCCGAGTTTGCGCCCATCGCCATGTGGCTGGGCGTGATTGGTATCTTCTACGGCGCGTGGATGGCCTTCGCCCAGACCGATATTAAACGCCTGATCGCCTACACCTCCGTGTCCCACATGGGCTTCGTGCTGATTGCTATCTACACCGGCAGCCAGCTGGCCTATCAGGGAGCGGTGATCCAGATGATTGCTCACGGTCTGTCCGCGGCGGGTCTGTTCATTCTGTGCGGCCAGCTGTACGAACGTCTGCACACCCGCGATATGCGCCAGATGGGCGGCTTGTGGAGCAAAATTAAATGGCTGCCGGCGATGTCGATGTTCTTCGCTGTCGCCACCCTGGGGATGCCGGGCACCGGTAACTTCGTCGGCGAATTTATGATCCTGTTCGGCAGCTATAAAGTGGTGCCGACGATCACCGTCATCTCCACCTTTGGTCTGGTATTCGCGTCCGTTTACTCGCTGTCGATGTTACATCGCGCTTACTTCGGTAAAGCGAAGAGCGAAGTGGCGGCGAAAGAGTTGCCGGGGATGTCCCTGCGTGAACTGTCTATCATCCTGCTGCTGGTGGTGCTGCTGGTGCTGTTGGGCTTCTTCCCGCAGCCGATCCTCGACACCTCGCATGCTGCGATGAGCAACATTCAGCAGTGGTTTGTTAATTCTGTTTCTACTACAAGGCCGTAATTCGCCATGACAATAACTCCACAACAACTGATCGCACTGCTACCGCTGCTGATCGTCGGCTTGACGGTGGTGGTTGTGATGCTCTCCATTGCGTGGCGACGCAATCATTTTCTCAATGCCACGCTGTCGGTTCTTGGACTTAACGCCGCGCTGGTCTCGCTCTGGTTCGTCGGCCAGAACGGGGCGATGGACGTCACGCCGCTGATCCGCGTTGACGGCTACGCCATGCTTTACACCGGTCTGGTGCTGCTGGCGAGCCTCGCGACCTGTACTTTCGCCTACCCGTGGCTTGAGGGTTACAAGGACAACAAAGAAGAGTTCTACCTGCTGGTGCTGATCGCCGCCCTGGGCGGCATTCTGCTGGCCGGTGCGAATCATCTGGCGGCGCTGTTCCTCGGTATTGAGCTGATTTCGCTGCCGCTGTTCGGCCTGGTTGGTTACGCCTTCCGCCAGAAGCGTTCGCTGGAAGCGAGCATCAAATACACCATCCTCTCCGCGGCAGCTTCGTCCTTCCTGCTGTTCGGTATGGCGCTGGTGTATGCGAACTCCGGCAACCTGTCCTTCCTCGCGCTGGGCAAAAGCCTGGCGGACAACATGCTGCACGAGCCGCTGCTGCTGGCGGGCCTCGGTCTGATGATCGTCGGTCTTGGCTTTAAACTGTCGCTGGTGCCGTTCCACCTGTGGACGCCGGACGTTTACCAGGGGGCGCCTGCGCCGGTCTCCACCTTCCTGGCGACCGCCAGCAAGATCGCTATCTTCGGCGTAGTGATGCGTCTGTTCCTGTACATGCCGGTGGGCAACAGCGAAGCGGTACGCGTGGTGCTGGGCCTGATCGCCTTCGCCTCTATCATCTTCGGTAACCTGATGGCGCTGAGCCAGACCAACATTAAGCGCCTGCTCGGTTACTCTTCCATCTCCCATCTCGGCTATCTGCTGGTGGCGCTGATTGCCCTGCAGAGCGGTGAAATGTCGATGGAAGCCGTGGGCGTTTACCTGGCCGGTTACCTGTTCAGCAGCCTCGGCGCGTTCGGCGTGGTCAGCCTGATGTCCAGCCCGTACCGCGGCCCGGATGCTGACTCGCTGTTCTCCTACCGCGGCCTGTTCTGGCACCGTCCGATCCTGTCGGCTGTGATGACGGTGATGATGCTCTCCCTGGCCGGCATCCCGATGACCCTCGGCTTTATCGGTAAGTTCTACGTGCTGGCCGTCGGTGTGCATGCGCATCTGTGGTGGCTGGTTGCCGCGGTGGTTGTCGGCTCGGCGATCGGTCTCTACTACTACCTGCGCGTGGCAGTGAGCCTGTACCTGAGCGCGCCGGAGCAACTGAATCGCGATGCGCCGTCAAACTGGCAGTACAGCGCCGGCGGTATCGTGGTGCTGATCTCCGCGCTGCTGGTGCTGGTGCTCGGTATCTGGCCGCAGCCGCTGATTAGCATCGTGCAGCTGGCGACGCCGCTGATGTAAGTTGATTGACTCAATAAAAAACCGCCGGGATGGCGGTTTTTTTATGCCCGGATTTTACGCCATCTTGTAGACCATAAAGTCTTCCGCCAGCAGCGTGTTAGGGAAAATCTCCCGGCATTCCGCCAGCATACGCAGACAGCCTTCGGCATCGTAGCGCGAGCTAAAGTGGGTGGCGATCAGCGTACCGACCCCCGCTTCTTTGGCAAGCGCCGCGGTCTGCTGACTGGAAGAGTGGCCGCGGCTATTGGCTTTCTCCGCCATCGCCTGCTCAAGGGTGGTTTCGTGGACCATCACATCCGCCCCGCGAGCCATCTCCAGCGCCTGCGGGCAGGGGGCGGTATCGCCGAAGATGGCCAGCGTTTTACCCGGGGTCGCTGGCCCCAGATAGCGGCTGCCGTCGATGACCCGGCCATCTGCCAGCTCGACGCGCTGTCCGCGCTTGAGTTGATGGAACAGCGGCCCGGGAGGTACGCCATCGGCAATCAGCTGGGCGGCGTCGAGGGTGCCGGGCTTGTCATGCTGCGCAATGCGATACCCATAGCACTCCACCGGATGGCTGAGCGGATACGCGGTGACCCGATAGCCCTCTTCGTCGAACACCAGACCAGGGCCGACTTCGATGATGGTGAGCGGATAGTCGGTCCACGAACCGCTCAGGCGCAGCGCGGTCTCAACAAACTCTTTGAGTCCTTTTGGCCCGTAGAGGGTGAGGGGCAGAGAGTTTCCCTGCATCGAGCGGCTGCACAGCAGACCGGGCAGGCCGAACAGGTGGTCGCCGTGCAGATGGGTAATAAAAATCTTATTCAGTTTGCCGGGATGGTAGGGCGTGTGAAGAAACTGATGCTGGGTCCCTTCGCCGCAGTCAAACAACCACATTTCAGCGCGGGTCGGCTGTTGCAAATTCAGTATTATCGACGTCATATTACGCGTGCGGGTCGGCACCCCGGCGGATGTCCCCAAAAAAGTTAATTCCATCGTCCAGTATCCTCAGGGCGAGTCGCAAAGTATCAGTATATCAATAAGGAGCAGCAGATGATGACCTGGCAGGATCTCCACCATAGTGAACTCACCGTTCCCCAGCTGTATGCGCTGCTGAAATTGCGCAGTGAAGTCTTTGTCGTAGAGCAGCAGTGCGTCTATCAGGATGTCGACGGCGATGATTTGGTTGGTGAAAATCGCCATCTGCTCGGCTGGCGCGATGGCGAACTGATGGCCTACGCGCGGATCCTCAAAAGTGAAGAGGAGTTTGCGCCGGTGGTGATTGGCCGGGTCATCGTCAGCCCCGCCGCCCGTGGTGCGAAGCTCGGCTATCAGCTGATGGAGCAGGCGCTGGCCAGCTGTCAGCAGCACTGGCCGCAAAAGGCGATTTACCTCGGGGCGCAGGCGCACCTGCAATCCTTTTACGCCCACTTTGGTTTTACGCCGGTGACTGAGGTCTATGATGAGGATGGCATCCCCCACATTGGCATGGCGCGAGAAAAGCGCGCTGTCTGACTCCTCTGCACCCTCGTCCACACGTAGCTCTGGTCCGGCGAGCGGGTAAGATAAAACCCGCTCCCTCATCATGGGTACTGCTATTCCGCCGTCGAACCCCTTATAATGTGGGGTTTTACTACCGTGGAGGTTTGCGTGCTGTCTGTTTCCACTGCGCTGGCCCGTTTGCAAGACGGCCTGGGCGAGTCATTTCCAGACTCGCCCGGCACGCGAATTATCGATGTTGCCTTTCCGCTGAATGATGCCTTCGATCCGCTACTATGGTGTGGCCAGCAGGCGCAATGGCCGCAGTTTTACTGGCAGCAGCGCAATGGCGATGAGGAACTGGCGACGCTGGGGGCGGTAAAAACCTTTTTCTCGCTCGACGCGGCGAACCGCTTTTTACGCCAGGCCGGCCGGCAGGATCTGCGTATCTGCGGCCTGAATGCGTTTGAACCGCAGCAGGGCAGCCTGGCGCTGCCGCGTCTGGAGTGGCGCCGGTGCGGCGGCAGGGCCGTGCTGCGGCTGGTGCTGCATAGTGATATCTCCCTGCGTGAGGATGCCGCGACGGCCCGCGCGTTTCTCGCCAGCCTGACAACCACTCAGGCGACTCCCGGCGCCATACCGCCGTTGCTGAGCGAGCGCCACTCATCCGACTATCCTCAATGGCAGGCAATGATTGCGCGGGCGACTAAGGCGATCAGCGCCGGTGAAATGGATAAAGTAGTGCTGGCGCGGGCAACCGACCTGCAGTTTGCCGCCCCGCTGGACGCCGTGAGCATCATGGCGGCTAGCCGGCGCAGCAATCTTAACTGTTTTCATTTCCTGATGGCGTTCAATGCCCGGCAGGCGTTTTTCGGCTCCACGCCGGAACGGCTGTGGCGCCGGCGCGGCGCGCTGCTGCGCACCGAAGCGCTGGCGGGGACCGTCGCGAACCATCAGGAAGACGCGAAGGCGCAGCAACTGGCCGACTGGTTGATGAAAGACGACAAAAACCAGCGGGAAAACATGCTGGTGGTAGAGGATATCTGCCAGCGCCTGCAGAGTGAGGCCTCGACGCTGGACGTCCTGCCGCCGCAGGTGGTGAGGCTGCGTAAGGTGCAGCATCTCCGACGCTGCATCTGGACCGAGCTGGCGGCGCCTGACGACAGCCGCTGTCTGCTGCAGCTGCAGCCCACCGCCGCGGTGGCCGGCCTGCCGCGCCGGGCGGCGCTGGCGTTCATTCAGCGTCATGAACCGTTTTCCCGCGAATGGTACGCCGGGTCCTCCGGGTATCTGTCACTGGCGCAAAGCGAGTTTTGCGTGGCGCTGCGTTCGGCGAAAGTGAACCACGACACCCTGCGGCTGTATGCCGGGGCGGGGATCGTTAGCGGCTCTGATGCACAGCAGGAGTGGCAGGAGATAGACAACAAAGCGGCCGGGCTGCGCTCGCTGCTGTGTCCATAAAGCTTGAATGACGATGCATATCAAAACGACGTCACTTTGCCTTATCTATACTTAGCATCAATATTTGATACCGGACAATTTCATGTCAGTAAGCGCATTTAACCGACGCTGGGCGGCGGTGATCCTGGAAGCTTTAACGCGCCATGGCGTGCAGCATATCTGCATCGCGCCGGGCTCGCGCTCGACACCCTTAACCCTGGCGGCGGCGGAAAACCGCGCCTTTATCCATCATACCCATTTCGACGAACGCGGCCTCGGCCACCTGGCGCTCGGACTGGCGAAGGCCAGCCGGCAGCCGGTGGCGGTGATAGTCACCTCCGGGACCGCCACCGCAAACCTCTATCCGGCGCTGATTGAGGCAGGGCTCACCGGTGAAAAGCTGATCCTGTTAACCGCCGACCGTCCGCCGGAGCTGATCGACTGCGGCGCGAACCAGGCTATCCGCCAGCCGGGGATGTTTGCCTCCCATCCTGCGCAGACGATTTCTTTGCCGCGTCCCTCGCAGGATATTCCTGCCCGCTGGCTGGTCTCAACCATCGACCAGGCGCTGGGGGCGCTGCACGCCGGCGGGGTGCATATTAACTGTCCGTTCGCTGAACCGCTGTATGGTGATATGGATGAGACCGGCGTGGAGTGGCAGCAGCAGCTCGGCAACTGGTGGCAGAGCGACAAACCCTGGCTGCGCCAGGCGCTGCAGTTAGAGAGCGAGAAGCAGCGCGACTGGTTCTTCTGGCGACAAAAACGCGGCGTCGTCGTGGCGGGCAGAATGAGCGCCGCGGAAGGGAAAAAGGTCGCTGAGTGGGCGCAGACCCTCGGCTGGCCGCTGATCGGCGATGTCCTGTCGCAGACCGGGCAGCCGCTGCCGTGCGCCGACCTGTGGCTGGGCAACGGCAAAGCGGTCAGCGAGCTGGCGCAGGCGCAGATCGTCGTGCAACTCGGCAGCAGCCTGACCGGCAAACGCGTGCTCCAGTGGCAGGCGACCTGCGAGCCGGATGAATACTGGCTGGTGGATAATCTGCCCGGTCGCCTCGACCCGGCGCAGCACCGCGGTCGCCGTCTGCTCTCAAGCGTTGAGCGCTGGCTCGAATTACATCCGGCGGAGAAACGCCAGCCGTGGGCGACGGTGATCCCACAGCTTGCCGGGCAGGCGTGGCAGGCTGCGGTCGCCAGCAACGAGCCTTTTGGCGAAGCGCAGCTGGCGCAGCGTATTCGGGGCTATCTGCCGGAGCAGGGCCAATTGTTTGTTGGCAACAGCCTGGTGGTGCGCCTGATCGACGCCCTGGCGCAGCTACCGGCCGGGTATCCGGTCTACAGCAACCGCGGCGCCAGCGGCATCGATGGCCTGATCGCCACTGCGGCCGGCGTGCAGCGCGCCAGCGCCCGACCGACGCTGGCCATCGTTGGCGATCTCTCCGCGCTCTACGATCTCAACTCGCTGGCCCTGCTGCGCCAGGCGTCGGCGCCGCTGGTGCTGATCGTGGTGAATAACAACGGCGGGCAGATTTTTTCTATGCTGCCGACGCCGCAGGACGAACGCCGTCAGTTCTATTTAATGCCGCAGGACGTGGATTTCAGCCACGCGGCGGCGATGTTCGGCCTGGCCTATCATTGCCCTGATGACTGGCCGTCGCTGGATGAGGCGCTGGCCGGCGCCTGGCGCAGGGCAGGGGCGACGGTGATTGAGCTGGCGGTCAATGAGACCGACGGCGCGCAGACCCTCCAGCAGCTGCTGGCGCAGGTAAGTCGCCTGTGATCCTCAGCGCTGCTGTCGACAACGGCCAGCCGGGCTATCCCTGGCTGGTGTTTCTGCACGGTTTTTCCGGCGACCGCAACGAGTGGCGGAAAGTGGGCGACGCCTTTCCCGCCTGGCCGCGGCTGTACCTCGATCTGCCGGGGCACGGCGGCTCCGCGGATATCGCGGTGCAGGACTTTGCCGGGGTCAATACTCTGCTGCAGTCTATGTTTAATAGTTACAACATACATAAGTATTGGCTGATCGGCTACTCGCTGGGCGGCCGGGTGGCAATGAACTTCGCCAGCCAGCCGCGCGTAGGCATGCGCGGGCTGATCGTTGAAGGCGGCCATCCGGGCCTGCAGGATGCAGAGGCGCGGCAGGCGCGGCGCAGCAATGACAGCGCCTGGGCGGAACGTTTTCGCCGCGAGCCGCTTGAGCAGGTCTTTGCCGACTGGTATCAGCAGCCGGTCTTCGCTTCGCTGAATGCCGCGCAGCGTGAGTCATTGGTCGCCTTACGCAGCCGGAACAACGGCGCGACGCTGGCGGCGATGCTGCAGGCAACCTCCCTTGCCGCGCAGGCCGATCTGCGCGCGTCTCTGCAGGCGCGCGATTTTCCTTTTCACTACCTGTGCGGCGAGCGCGACGCGAAGTTTCGCGCCATCGCGCAGACGCTCGCGGCGGATCTCCATCTTATTCACCATGCCGGACACAACGCGCACCGGGACAACCCGGCGGCGGTGATTGCCTGTCTGGCGCAGATTCTGGCAAGTTAACTGAAGGACATTCTATGATCTCTCTTGATGAAGCAATGCTCTACGCCCCCGTTGAATGGCACGATTGCTCCGAAGGCTATACCGATATTCGCTATCACAAATCGACTGACGGGATTGCCAAAATCACCATTAATCGTCCGCAGGTGCGCAACGCCTTCCGCCCGCTGACCGTCAAAGAGATGATCCAGGCGCTGGCGGATGCCCGGTATGACGACAATATCGGCGTCATCGTGCTGACCGGTGAAGGTGAGAAAGCCTTCTGCGCCGGCGGCGACCAGAAAGTCCGCGGCGACTACGGCGGCTATCAGGACGACTCCGGCGTTCATCATCTTAACGTGCTCGACTTCCAGCGTCAGATCCGCACCTGTCCAAAACCGGTGGTCGCGATGGTGGCCGGCTACTCTATCGGCGGCGGTCACGTGCTGCATATGATGTGCGATCTGACTATCGCGGCGGAAAACGCCATCTTCGGCCAGACCGGGCCAAAAGTCGGCTCTTTCGACGGCGGCTGGGGCGCCTCCTATATGGCGCGGATCGTCGGGCAGAAAAAAGCGCGCGAAATCTGGTTCCTGTGCCGCCAGTATGACGCTCAGCAGGCGCTGGACATGGGGCTGGTGAATACCGTGGTACCGCTGGCGGATCTGGAAAAAGAGACCGTGCGCTGGTGTCGTGAAATGCTGCAGAACAGCCCGATGGCCTTGCGCTGCCTGAAAGCGGCGCTGAACGCCGACTGCGACGGCCAGGCTGGTCTGCAGGAGCTGGCGGGCAATGCCACCATGCTGTTCTATATGACGGAAGAGGGGCAGGAAGGACGCAACGCCTTCAACCAGAAACGTCAGCCGGACTTCAGCAAATTTAAACGGAATCCATAATGCGCGTTTCGCAGGTTTACCGCTGGCAGATACCGATGGACGCGGGCGTGGTGCTGCGCGAGCGGCGGTTAAAAACCCGCGACGGGCTGTTCATCCGCCTGCAGGAGGGGGAACGCGAAGGCTGGGGCGAAATTTCTCCCCTGCCGGGATTCAGTGTCGAGACGCTGGAAGAGGCGCAAATGGCGCTGTTAGCGTGGGCACAGGCCTGGCGCGACGGCGTCGAGCCGCCGCTTCCCACGCAGCCCTCCGTCGCGTTTGGCATCAGCTGCGCGCAGGCGGAGCTTAGCGGCGGACTACCGCAGGCCGCGGATTATCGCGCGGCGCCGCTCTGCTCCGGCGATCCGGATGAGCTATTCGCCAGACTGGCGGCGATGCCCGGCGAGAAGGTCGCTAAGGTCAAAGTTGGCCTCTGGGAGGCGGTCCGCGACGGTATGGTGGTCAATCTGCTGCTGGAGGCGATCCCCGACCTGCAGCTGCGGCTCGATGCCAACCGCGCCTGGACGCCGCTCAAAGCGCAACAGTTCGCCAAATACGTTAATCCGGCGTACCGCCAGCGCATTGCTTTTCTTGAAGAACCTTGCAAAACGCGGGAGGATTCTCGGGCCTTTAGCCGCGAGACAGGGATCGCTATCGCCTGGGATGAAAGCCTGCGCGAGGCGGATTTCCGCTTTGTCGCCGAGCCGGGCGTACGTGCGGTGGTGATCAAACCGACGCTAACCGGCAGTTTGCAGAAGGTGCAGCAACAGGTCGCCGCGGCGCATGCGCTGGGGTTGAGCGTAGTGATCAGCTCGTCGATCGAGTCCAGTCTCGGCTTGACCCAGCTGGCGCGGATTGCCGCCTGGCTGACGCCGCAGACTATTCCTGGGCTGGATACGCTGTCGCTGATGGGCGCCCAGCTGGTACGGCCGTGGCCCGAAAGTGCGCTGCCGGTGCTCAACATTGATGCGCTGGAGCCGCTGCTGTGACCTTTAACGACTGGCCCTGGCGGCACTGGCGTCAGCGGCGCGGAGAGGCCCTCGCCTTACGTCTGAATAACCAGCCGCTGACCTGGCGGGAGCTATGCGCGCGGGTTGACGCGCTGGCGTCTGGTTTTGCCGCGCAGGGCGTAATGGAAGGGCAGGGCGTGGCGCTCCGGGCCTATAACCAGCCGGAAACTCTGCTGGCATGGCTGGCGCTGCTACAGTGCGGGGCGCGGGTGCTGCCGCTGAATCCGCAGCTGCCAGCGGTGTTGCTGCAGGCGTTGTTACCCGCGTTAACCATGCAGCATCAGCTGGTGCTGAATGGCGATGTGTTGCCGGGGAATTTACCGATGTTAACCCTGCAGTTGGTCGAGGGCGAGCATGCTGCTTGCTGGCATGGCGATCGGTTGGTGTCGATGACGTTGACCTCCGGTTCAACCGGCCTGCCGAAAGCGGCGGTACATAGCGCCAACGCCCATCTGGCCAGCGCGGCTGGCGTGCTGGCGCTGATGCCGTTTGCCGCAGGAGATGACTGGCTGCTGTCGCTGCCGTTGTTCCATGTCTCCGGTCAGGGGATCGTCTGGCGCTGGCTGCTGGCCGGCGCGCGACTCACGGTACGTGACAAACAGCCGCTGGCGCAGATGCTGCACGGCTGTACCCATGCTTCGCTGGTGCCGACTCAGCTATGGCGCCTGCTGAATGATGATGCTGCGGTTTCCCTCAAGGCGGTGCTGCTCGGCGGCGCGTCGATCCCGGTCGAATTGACTGAACGGGCGCGAAAGCAGGGCATACGCAGCTTCTGCGGCTATGGCCTCACCGAATTCGCCTCCACCGTGTGTGCCAAAGAGGCCGACGGCGCTGCGGATGTTGGCGAAGCGCTGCCGGGGCGAGAGGTGAAAATTGTCGCCGGCGAGATCTGGCTGCGGGCGTCGAGTATGGCCGCAGGCTACTGGCGGGATGGTCAATTGTTGTCATTAACCAACAATGAAGGCTGGTTTGCGACGCGCGATCGCGGAGCATTGCATAACGGTCGGCTGACGATTGTTGGGCGAATGGATAACCTCTTTTTTAGCGGTGGAGAAGGTATTCAACCGGAAGAGGTCGAGCGTGTGATACTCGCCCATCCACAGGTACAGCAGGTGTTTATCGTGCCGCTGGATGATGCGGAATATGGCCAGCGCCCGGTAGCGGTGGTGGAATGCGATGACGGCTGCGAGTTGAGCGCGCTGGCGGCATGGAGCGCTGAGCGGTTAGCGCGTTTTCAGCAGCCGGTGCGTTGGCTGCGGTTGCCGGAAACGTTAAAAAACGGCGGGATTAAGATTTCGCGCCGGGCGCTGTGCGAGTGGGTCAGGCAGCAGACGCATGCGACCGTATCGTAGCCACCCGCATTATCCCGCGGCATAACGCCGGGTGGGTTGAACGCGGTATGCTGGACTAAAGTAGCCCTTTCAGGCTGAGAGTAACGCGGGTGGCGGCATTAAGATCGTAGTTTTTGAGATCTTCGGCTTTGACCCAGGCGTAATCGTCAAACTCCTCGTTGATCGTCACATCGCGATTGGCGCTCACGCAGTCGAAGATGAGATAGATCATGTAGATCGTTTCCTGATGCCCGTCGGGGTAGGTTTTGACGCGGGTATCGTCGCGAAAGCACCATGGCGCGATATGGGTAAGGATGAGTTTTTCGCCGAGCTCTTCGCGTATTTCCCGCCGCAGCGCCTCTTCAATACGTTCCCCTGGCTCCACGCCGCCGCCGGATAAGGCCCATTGCCCGGGAAAAACCCCGCGGTCGGCGGCCATTTTGCAAAGCAGATAATGGCCTTCATTCTCGATCAGCGGGCAAACAATCGTCCTGTGGCGCATGGGTTTTCTCCTGCAGAGGGATGGGGCGGTATGCTGGTGAAATAGTTTGCGAGCCGCCTCGGTAAACTGCAAGCGAAATACAGTTCAGGTCTTGTTGAGTGCTACGTTAAGCGAAAATGATTGTATGGAGCACCGCCATGGAAAGGGCGACGAATTCCCCCCACGATGCTGTATTTAAACACCTGCTGTCGCATCGGGCGACGGCCAGGGATTTTCTGGACATTCACCTTCCCGCACCGCTGCGCGCGTTATGTAATCTGAACACGCTGCGGCTGGAGTCCGGGAGCTTTATTGACGACGAACTGCGGGCGAGTCATTCCGATATCCTTTACTCGCTGCAAACGCAGGCGGGGGAGGGCTATATCTATCTGTTGATAGAGCACCAAAGCTCGGCGGACCGCCATATGGCATTTCGCCTGATGCGCTATGCGATAGCCGCGATGCAGCGTCATCTGGATAAAGGGCATACGCAGCTGCCGCTGGTGATCCCGCTGCTGTTTTATCATGGTCGCGTTTCTCCCTGGCCTTACCCGATGTGCTGGCTGGCAGGCTTTGCCGATCCGGACATCGCGCGGCGGATCTATGGTGAAGATTTTCCCTTAATTGATATCACTAGCACCCCGGACGATGAAATCATGCGCCACCGGCGCGTGGCGATGCTGGAGCTGCTGCAGAAGCATATTCGCCAGCGGGATTTGATGGACCTGCATGAGCAGCTGGTCAGGCTCCTGGCGCTGGGATACACTAGCCGCAGGCAGCTTAAGACGCTGTTGCACTATTTATTACAGGCAGGAAACGCCGCCGATCCGGTTGCTTTTTTGCGCCATCTTGCGCAAAACGTTCCCCGGCGGCCGCATAAGGAGACGCTAATGAATATTGCCCAGTTTCTGGAACAACGCGGCCATCAGCAAGGATTAAAGCAAGGTCTTGAACAAGGTCTACAGCAAGGTATCGAACAAGGTATCGAGCAAGGTGAGCAGCAGACCGCGGAGCGTATCGCCCGGGCGATGCTTGCTAACGGACTCGACCTGTCGCTGGTGGCGGAACTGACCGGCCTCGCCCCGGAATGTCTGGCCCGGCTGCAGCATTAATTATTCCCTTATCCACCCGCGCCGCGCCGATCGTGCGGCGCCAGCTCTCTGTTTTCGTCAATGTGTCAGCGTTAATCATAATAAACATGAATATTACTGGCGTTGAATAGGCTGTTCGTGGTTCTGGCAACGCTCGATGCCGTAAAAATACGCAACTGGTTACACTCTTGTGAAAATTCATTTCGCCAGGTCATTGATTCCTGATGGGTGCGCAGTAGAATTTTCAGGTTTTTTCGGGACTTCTTTGATTTTAATTTTCTGGATAGAGTAAATAATGAAAAAAAGCATTTTTATGGCGCTGGCGGGCGTGATGATGGTTTCTTCGGCGGCCCATGCGATTAGCGTTACCGGTGAAGCCGGCGAGCATTACACCAACCTTGGCGTCGGCTTCGGCACCGAGTCCACCGGCCTGGCCGTTTCGGGTAACTGGCTGCACAGCGATAACGACGGCGACGCCGCGGGTTTAGGCCTGGGACTCAATATTCCGCTGGGGCCGTTCCTCGCGACCGTGGGTGGTAAAGGTATTTACACCAATCCGAAACAGGGCGATGAAGGTTATGCGGCCGCGGTCGGCGGCGGCCTGCAGTGGAAAATCGGCGACAGCTTCCGCCTGTACGGCGATTATTACTACTCTCCGGATTCGCTCTCCAGCGGCATTGATAGCTACCAGGAAGCCAACGTCGGCGCCAGCTGGACCATTATGCGTCCGCTTAGCATCCAGGCCGGCTACCGTTACCTGAACCTGGCGGGCAAAGATGGCAACCGCGATAACACCATCGCCGACGGCCCATACATCGGCGCCAGCGCCAGCTTCTAATCTCTTCCGGCGCGGCATCTTCTTGCTGCGCCAGATTTTCCTCCTCGTCAGCATCCCGCTTTGCGTTATAGTATTTCTCACCTGGCAGGCAAGGAGTGAGCAATGTTGAATGTGGAAATGCTGTCCACCGGCGATGAAGTGTTGCATGGTCAAATCGTTGATACCAATGCGGCATGGCTGGCGGATTTCTTTTTTAATCAGGGTTTACCGTTAACGCGCCGCAATACCGTTGGCGACGATCTCGATGCGCTGGTGGCGATTCTGCGCGAACGCAGCGAACAGGCGGATGTGCTGATCGTCAACGGCGGCCTTGGCCCAACCAGCGACGACCTGAGCGCGCTGGCCGCCGCCACTGCGAAAGGCGAAGGGCTTATTTTGCATCCGGAGTGGCTGGAAACCATGACCCGCTTTTTTGCCGAGCGCGGCAGGCCGATGGCGGAAAGCAACCGTAAGCAGGCGGAAATCCCGGCCAGCGCCGAGATGATCAACAACCCGGTCGGTACGGCCTGTGGCTTTGCCATCCAGCTCAACCGCTGCCTGATGTTTTTCACTCCCGGGGTCCCCTCTGAATTTAAGGTGATGGTCGAGCAGGAAATTTTACCGCGCCTGCGCCAGCGCTTTACGCTGCCGGACCCGCCGGTATGCCTGCGTATGACCACCTTTGGCCGCTCGGAGAGCGAGCTGGCGCAAAGTCTTAATCCGCTGACGCTGCCTCCGGGCGTGGTGATGGGTTACCGCTCGTCGATGCCGATCATTGAACTCAAGCTAACCGGACCGGCCAACCAGCGCGACGCCATGCTGGCCCTGTGGCCGGAGGTGCGTAAGGTGGCTGGCGACAGCCTGATTTTCGAAGGCACGGAAGGGTTACCGGCGCAGATCGCCCGCTGTCTGCAGGAGCGGCAGCTGAGCCTGACGCTCAGCGAGCAGTTTACCAGCGGCCTGCTGGCGCTCCAGCTGTCCCGCGCCGGCGCGCCGCTGCTGGCCAGCGAAGTCGTTCCGGCGCAGGAGGAGACGCTGGCGCAGGCGGCTCGCTGGGCGGCCGAGCGGCGCATAAACCATTTTGCCGGCCTGGCCCTGGCGGTGAGCGGTCAGGAAAACGATCATCTTAACGTGGCCCTGGCCACCCCGGACGGCACCTTCGCGCTGCGGGTGAAGTTTAGCGCCACCCGCCACAGCCTGGCGGTACGCCAGGAAGTCTGCGCTATGATGGCGTTAAACATGCTGCGTCGCTGGCTGAATGGTCAACCACTGGCCAGCGAACATGGCTGGATTAACGTGGTGGATTCCCTCTCGCTGTAAATCATTCCCCCCGGCGCACCGTATCCTCGGGGCGCCGGTCGTCCAACCTGTTGTACTCTTCTGAAAAAATTCTGTGCGTTAAGTCGCAATTTTCTGCTGCGAACGGTCCAGTATACGGGAAAACGATTGCCCCGCGATGTCGCTCACACTTTACCGCCCGGACAATCGCAACACTGATTCCAGTATTCAGGATTGGAGTCCAGTATGTTGGAATCAACGAAAGTCCCGGCGCTGACCCGCGCGATTGAGATCCTCAATTTAATTGGCCGCATCGGCCCCTGCAGCGCGGCGACGATAATAGCGGAGCTGGGGATCCCGAAAAGCACGGTGTATCTGCTGCTGGGCGAGCTGAAAAAGCAGCGCTTCATCAGTATGGATAATCAGGATAACTACTGCCTGTGGACCAAGCTGGTGGAGCTGGCCGGGCAGGCGCTGAGCAAAATGGACCTGCGCGAGCTGGCGCGGCCGCGCCTCACCCGGCTGATGGATGAGTGCGGCCTGCTTTGTCATCTGGGCATTATCGATCAGGGTAACGCCTACTACATTCTGAAAATTGAGTCTCCCGCCACCATCAGCGTGCGCTCGCATGAGGGTAAGAGCCTGTCTCTTTACCGCTCCGGGATCGGCAAATGTTTGCTGGCCTGGCAGCCCGCCAGCGTTCAGGCGTCGATTATCGAAGACCTACAGTGGGAGCGGGCCACGCCAACGACCATCACCGATGCTCAACAGCTGCGGGAGGAGCTGGGGCGGATCCGCGCCCGGGGCTGGAGCTTTGATAATGGCGAGGACTATCCGGATGTGCGCTGCGTGGCTGCCCCGGTATTTAACGCCAATAACGACCTGACCGCCGCCATCTCGGTGGTGGGTACCCGTCTGCAAATCAATGAAGACAATCGCGATTACCTGGCTGGTAAGGCGATTGCCTGCGCGAAAGATATTTCACGTCTGCTGGGGTGGAAAAGCCCCTTCGAACAACTCGCCTCATCATAAGGAGAACATCATGACCCTACCGAAAATTAAACACGTCCGCGCCTGGTTCATCGGCGGCGCCACAGCAGAGCAGGGCGCCGGCGGCGGCGATTACCATGACCAGGGGGCTAACCACTGGATTGACGATCATATCGCCACCCCGATGAGCAAATATAAACAGTATGAGCAGTCCCGGCAGTCGTTTGGCATCAACGTGCTGGGCACGCTGATTGTGGAAGTGGAAGCCGACAACGGACAGACCGGCTTTGCGGTGTCGACGGCCGGGGAGATGGGCTGCTTTATCGTCGAAAAACATCTCAACCGCTTTATCGAAGGCAAATGCGTCAGCGATATCAAACTGATCCATGACCAGATGCTTAACGCCACCCTTTACTACGCGGGATCCGGCGGTCTGGTGATGAATACCATCTCCTGTGTCGACCTGGCGCTGTGGGACCTGTTCGGGAAAGTGGTTGGCCTGCCGGTCTACAAACTGTTGGGTGGGGCGGTGCGCGACGAAATCCAGTTCTATGCCACCGGCGCACGTCCGGACCTGGCGCAGGAGATGGGCTTTATCGGCGGCAAAATGCCTACCCACTGGGGGCCGCACGATGGCGACGCCGGGATCCGCAAAGACGTCGCCATGGTGGCGGATATGCGCGAAAAATGCGGCCCGGATTTCTGGTTAATGCTGGACTGCTGGATGAGCCAGGACGTTAACTATGCCACCAAACTTGCCCATGCCTGCGCCCCTTATAACCTCAAGTGGATCGAAGAGTGCCTGCCGCCGCAGCAGTATGAAGGCTATCGCGAGCTGAAGCGCCAGGCGCCTGCCGGGATGATGGTGACCAGCGGCGAGCACCACGGCACGCTGCAGTCCTTCCGCACCCTGTCGGAAACCGGCATCGATATTATGCAGCCCGACGTCGGCTGGTGCGGCGGCTTAACCACCCTGGTGGAGATCGCGGCCATCGCCAAAGCGCGCGGGCAGCTGGTAGTGCCCCACGGCTCGTCGGTTTACTCACATCATGCGGTGATCACCTTCACCAACACGCCGTTCAGTGAGTTTCTGATGACCAGTCCGGACTGCGCCACGCTGCGCCCGCAGTTCGACCCGATCCTGCTCGGCGAGCCGGTGCCGGAGAGAGGGCGCATTCATAAATCGGTCCTGGATAAACCCGGCTTTGGCGTCGAGCTCAATCGCGACTGCAACCTGAAGCGTCCTTATCAACACTGATTGCGTCGGGCCGCCCGGCGGCCCGCGCCTGAGGATATTATGATGAGCAACACTCTGCTGGAGAGCGTGGTGAAGAAAAACCGCGCCCGCTTAATCCCCTTTATGCTGGCGCTGTACGTGCTGGCGTTTCTTGACCGTTCTAATATCGGTTTCGCCAAAGAGACCTACCAGCTGGATACCGGACTCAGCAATGAGGCCTACGCGCTGGGGGCCGGTATCTTCTTTGTGGTCTATGCCTTCCTCGGGGTGCCGGCCAATCTGCTGATGCGCACATTTGGCGCCAGGCGATGGATCGGCTGCACCACGCTGCTGTGGGGCGTGCTGTCGGCGGCGATGGCGTGGGCGGATACGGAAGCGAAATTCCTGCTGGTACGTACCCTGCTGGGCGCGGCGGAGGCGGGCTTCTTTCCCGGAATGATCTACCTCACTTCACAGTGGTTTCCCCAGCAAAACCGCGCCAGCATTATGGGGCTGTTTTATATGGGCGCGCCGCTGGCCCTGACGCTGGGATCGCCTTTATCCGGTGCGCTGCTGGAGATGCATGGATTTATGGGCCATCCCGGCTGGTTCTGGATGTTTGTCATTGAAGGCCTGCTCGCCGTCGCCGCGGGAGCGTTCACCTTCTTCTGGCTGGACGATTCGCCGCAGCATGCCCGCTTCCTGAGCGCAGCGGAGAAACAGGCGCTGATAAGCGAGCTGGCGCGCGAGGAGGAGAAAAAGATTGCCTCGCGCCTGTCCGATGCGCTGCGTAACGGGCGGGTCTGGCAGCTGGCGCTGATTTATCTGACCATTCAGGTGGCGGTCTATGGTCTGATTTTCTTCCTGCCCACCCAGGTTGCTGCGCAGCTGGGCACCAAAGTCGGCTTCGTTGCCTCGGTGGTGACGGCCATCCCGTGGGTGGCGGCGCTGTTTGGCACCTGGCTTATCCCTCGCTACTCCGATCGCACCGGCGAGCGACGCAATATTGCCGCCCTGACGCTGCTGGCGGCGGCGGTCGGGATTGCAGTGTCCGGACTGGTGGCGCCGGTGCTGGCTATCATCGCGCTGTGCGTGGCGGCGGTCGGGGTGATCGCCGTGCAGCCGGTCTTCTGGACGATGCCGACGCAGCTGCTGTCCGGCACGGCGCTGGCCGCAGGGATTGGCTTTGTTAACCTGTTTGGCGCCATCGGTGGTTTTCTGGCGCCGATCGTGCGCGTGCAGGCCGAAACGTTGTTCGCCAGCAGCGCCGCCGGACTGTTAACCCTGGCCGGCGTCGCCATTGTCGGGGTGGTCATTATCTTTTCATTGAGCCTTACCCGCGCGGTACCCCAGCGCGGCAGCGTACAGCATTGAATAAAGGAATCGCTATGAACGCACTGTTATCTAACCCCTTCAAACGGGGATTATTACGCGGTGAGACGCAAATCGGCCTGTGGCTGAGCTCCACCTCATCCTACATGGCGGAGATCGCTGCGACGTCGGGATACGACTGGCTGCTGATCGACGGCGAGCATGCCCCGAACACCATTCAGGACCTTTATCATCAGCTGCAGGCGATTGCCCCCTATGCCAGCCAGCCGGTCATTCGCCCGGTCGAGGGCAACCGCAGCCTGATAAAACAGGTGCTGGATATTGGCGCCAGAACCTTGCTGGTGCCGATGGTCGATACCGCCGAGCAGGCTCGGGAGGTGGTCTCAGCGACCCGTTATCCCCCCATCGGGAGCCGCGGCGTTGGCGCCGGCGTGGCGAGAGCGGCGCGCTGGGGAAGGGTGGAGAATTATATGGCGGAGGCAAATGACGAACTTTGTCTGCTGATTCAGGTCGAGAGCCGAACCGCGCTGGAGAACCTGGACGCTATTCTCGAGGTGGACGGCATTGACGGGGTGTTCATCGGTCCGGCGGATCTCTCCGCCTCGCTGGGCTACCCGGACGATGCCGGTCACCCTGACGTGCAGCGGGTGATCGAGCAGAGCATCCGGCGCATTCGCGCGGCGGGGAAAGCGGCCGGATTTCTGGCGGTCGACCCGGCGATGGCGGAAAAATGTCTTGCCTGGGGGGCCAACTTTGTCGCCGTCGGGGTGGATACCATGCTGTATACCCAGGCGCTGGACCGCCGGCTGGCGATGTTTAAATCTGCCAGCGCCCAGCCGCAAGAGAAAACGAGCTATTGACGGCACAGGCTGGCGCTGGGCTCAGACGAGCGCCTGCGCCAGCACCGTCAGCGGATGCTCGCAGCGTTTGCTGGTGGACATCTCAATCTGCCATTTGCAGGTCTCGCAGTCGGTGACGACGAGGTCGGCCCCGCTCTCCTCAATCTGACGGAACAGCGGGGCGCCGATAGCCTGGGATACCGCGTAATTCTCAGTTTTAAACCCGTAGGTGCCTGCGATGCCGCAGCACTGGGAATCCAGCACCTCCAGCTGCAGGCCGGGGATCAGCCGCAGCAGCTCGAGGGTATACAGCGACCAGCCCATCTTTTCCATATGACACGGGGTGTGATAGACCACTTTCAGCGGCAGTGGGCGCAGCGGTAGCGTCCTGCCGGCAGCCAGCTGTTTCCAGATCCAGCGGGTGGCAAGCTCGACCCGATCGCGAAGATCGCTGTTATCGACATCGAGGAGATGGGGGTATTCATCACGTAGCGTAAAGGCGCAGGTCGAGGAGGTGGCAATGATCGGTAGCGTGTTTTCCCGCATCGCGGCGACGTTGCTCTGCGCCTGCTTACGCGCCTTGTCGAAAAAACCGTTGGCGATCAGCGGTACGCCGCAGCATTTTTCTTTTGATAACAACTGCACCCCGGTACCCAGCGCGTTGACGACGCGAATCAGATCTTTACCCAACTGTGGATGGTTATAGTTGACGTAGCAGCCGTGAAAGAAAGCCACCTGTTCGCTGTATTGCTTCTGACGGGCGGCGAGCTGGCGGTAAGCGCGGCGGAAGGTGCCGAAACCATATTTCGGCAGCGTACGCCGGTGATCGATGTTGAGCGTCGCGTCGAGCAGACGGCGCACCGGTTTTAAGCCGGTGGCGGCGTTGACCAGGGGGGCAAAGGGGGTGGAAAGGGTACCCATCAGGTCGGTATGGCTGAGGATGGCGTCGCGCAGGGTCGGCTTTTGCTGGCCGTACTGTGCCCGGGCGCGTTGAATGATATCGCCAATTTTCACATCCGACGGGCAGGCGACCTCGCAGCGCTTGCAGTTAATGCAGTACTTCAGCGCCTCATCGTACAGCGCGCCATCCTTCAGACGCAGGCGTTCGCCGTCCGGCCCCGCTTGTTTCGGGCCAGGATAGCGCGGATTGACCCGACTTACCGGGCAGGTGGTGGTACAGACCGTGCACTTAATGCAGCTTTCAAAACGGGTATCGTTCATGGCCGGCCTCCGGCAAGGGCGTGGATCTGTCTGGCGGCGTGCAGCGCGGTAACGGCGCAGACGCCGCCGCCACAGCCGAGCTGAATGGCATCGAACCCGCCGAGCAATGAGCCGATGGCGAACAGATTATGGAACGGCTGCCCGCCCAGCAGGGGGCGCAGCAGGGCATCGGTTTTCACGCCGAAGCGCTGCCACGGTTGTGAGGCGAAGAAATCGCGCTGGTACCAGCTTTCCCGTGGCAGGGTCTGGTGAAGGTCGAGGCCGAGGATCGGCTCGCGCACGCTATCGCGAGTGGCGACAAGACCGTTGCTGAAAAAGCTGCCGCTGGCCAGCACGGTAAAGCGCGGACGCAGCGCAATATCGCCGTGATTGCGCGTCCAGACCGCCTCGACGGCGTCCTGTCGATGGCTGATTTTCACCACCTCATCGCCTGCGAGCCAGGCGCCGCCCTCGCGAATGAACTGGCGTTGCAGCTGAGAATGCAAACGCATCCCGGGAACCGAAGGCGGCAGCGTCGGCAGCAGACGCAGCGGGCAGGGTAGACGCGCCTGCAGCCAGTGGTACAGGCGATCGTCGGCGAGGCCAAAACAGGCGGGCATGATCAGCAGGTCATACTGCTGCGCCAGCGGTAGCAGCGCTGCATGCAGGGCCGGCCACATATTCTCATCATCCAGGACGCGGGCGATATTGGCGGCGCGAAACTCGGTCGGGTTGTCACGCAGTACATCCAGCAGCGGTAACTCGATTTCCACCGCCGCGGCGGTAACTCCGTGTTGACCGAGCGCGGCGGCGGCGAGATGCGGCTGAAAATCAGCAAAGCCGCTGATCCCCACCAGACAGGCGCCCTGCGACGGCAGGGGCGCGACAGGCACCTCAAGGGGCGACAGCCATGCCGGGCGCAACGTCCCCAGCGGCGTTACCCGCCGGTGCGGCCGGCGCGCATCGCCCTGCATCACCGCGCCGCAGGCGGCCAGCAGGGCTTCGGTCTGTGTCGCGTATTCGAGCACCGCCTCGGCGCCGAGACGGGAATAAGGGTGTTCAGGAAGCTGTTCAGCGAGTTGCTGCACACCTTGTGCGACGTCAGTGACGTTATCGCCGTTGGGCAGCGCCGAGAGCAGGTCTAACGACGCGGAGGAAAAATGCAGCGCGCTCTGCCCGCGGCTGATGATGACGCTGCGCAGGCCGTGCTGATTCAGGGCCAGCCCGCACAGCAGGCCGGCGAGCCCGCCGCCGATAATCGCGCAATCAAACTTCATCCCGGTGCTCCTGTGGCAATCCGCACAGGCCGAGGTAGACCCAGCGGGTGAATTCGCTTTCGCGCAGCGCATCGCCCCAGGCGATGGGCTGCACGCCCTTCCAGCGTTCATTGAGAAATTCCGAGAGCTGGGTTAACGACTGCGCGGGCGTGGTGACGTTAAAGCGCTGCAGCAGGCCGGCAGCGCGGCAGGCGCAGAGTTCCCCCTGACAGGTCCCCATGCCAATCCGGGTGCGGCGGCGCAGGTCGAGCAGGGTGTTGACCGCCAGGTTTTCCACCGCGTATTTCACTTCACCGGCAGTGACGGCTTCACATTCGCAGACCAGGCTACGGTGCTGGCGGCTGTCGCCAAGCCAGGACGGGGTGCGATCGCCGTGACGGTAGACGGCCGAGCCGCGCAGCGGGGTGGGGAGGGAGATTATCTTTTGCAGGGTACTTTCCGTTGGCTCCTGTGAACCGGGCAGCGGGGCTTCGGCCGTGGTACAGGGGGTGGTGTTTCCCAGCTTACGACAGACGGCGTCGGTGGCCCACTCGGCCATCAGGCGATAGGTCATCAGCTTGCCGCCGGTGATGGTAATGAAGCCTTCCATACCGTCACGCTGGGCATGGTCGAGCAGGACGATGCCGCGGCTGACGCTGCGCCCGCTGGGATCGTTATCGCTGGCCACCAGCGGGCGGACGCCGGAGTAGGCGCGGAGGATCCGGGTGCGGCCCATGACCGGCGCCAGCTTTTCCCCTTCGCGCAGCAGGGTATCGACCTCCGCCGCTGTTACCCGGTTGTCGTCAATTTCGTCATAAGGAATATGCATTGAGGTAGTGCCGATCAGCGAGATGGTATCGCCGGGCACCAGAATATCGGCGTCGGCCGGCTTACGGCAGCGGTTGATCACCAGGTTGTTAATCCGATGATCGAGGATCAGCAGCGATCCCTTCGCCGGGAACATGGTGATGCGCAGGTCGGCATATTCCGCAATACGCTGTCCCCAGATCCCGGCGGCGTTAACCACCATCCCGGCGTACAGAGTGCGGGCCTGGTGAAGTTGGCGGTCGTATACCTGGACGCCGCAGACGCGATCGCCCCGGCGCAGCAGGCCTGTTACTTCGCAGCCGGTAAGGATCTGCGCGCCGTGTTCGCGGGCGTCGAGCATATTGGCCGCGGTGAGGCGAAACGGGTCAATGGTACCGTCCGGGACCTGCACCGCGCCCAGCAGCGTCGGGTTGACGGCGGGCTCCCGGCGCAGCGCTTCCTGCGGCGAGAGCGGCGTGGCCTCTATGCCAGCCTGCTGACAGGCGTCGATAAAGGTTTGCTGCCATGCCAGGTCATCTTCAGGCAGGGTGATAAACAGCCCATTGGTCGGTTCAATACAGTGGCGGGCGATGCGGCGCAGGATGCGGTTCTCACTGATGCATTCGCGGGCGGATTCGTTGTCGGTCACCGCGTAGCGGGCGCCGCTGTGCAGCAGTCCATGATTCCGGCCGGTCGCCCCGGTGGCGATATCATGGCGCTCAATGAGCAGCGTTCGTAATCCGCGCCGGGCGCAGTCGCGGGCGATACCGGCGCCGGTTGCTCCGCCGCCGATGATAATGACCTCGCTATCAAGATGTCCCGTCATCTTCAGCTCCTCTGCTTTCGGTTAACACCATTTAGCCACAATTAGTAAGGTTATTGTTTGATTTCGAGCATATTCGCGCGTTATTTGAGCGTGTTATGTGATTTCGTGCTCACATTGGAGCGTTTTGTCATATTTCTGTAACAAATTGTGCGATGTTTCACAGTATCAACTCTACGTATTGCCTACCATCGCGACCATATTTGAAGTTGGTGATTAATCTGGGATTTTGTCGTGACGTCAGTAGAAAACAGCAAGGGCCACGGAGGCTGATATGTTAAGTATTTTTAAACCCGCCGCGCATAAAGCGCGTTTGCCAGCAGCGGAGATTGACCCGCTATATCGCCGATTACGCTGGCAGATTTTTATTGGCATCTTTTTTGGTTATGCCGCCTACTATTTGGTTCGTAAGAACTTTGCCCTGGCGATGCCTTATCTTATCGAGCAGGGGTTCTCTCGTGGCGACCTCGGCTTCGCCCTTTCCGGTATCTCCATCGCCTATGGATTTTCGAAATTCATCATGGGATCGGTCTCTGACCGCTCGAATCCGCGCATTTTCCTGCCGGCTGGCTTGATCCTCGCCGCGCTGGTGATGCTGGTGATGGGCTTCGTGCCGTGGGCGACGTCCAGCATCATGATAATGTTCGTGCTGCTGTTCCTCTGCGGCTGGTTCCAGGGGATGGGCTGGCCGCCGTGCGGCCGGACCATGGTGCACTGGTGGTCGCAGAAAGAGCGCGGCGGGATTGTCTCGGTGTGGAACTGCGCGCATAACGTCGGCGGCGGCATTCCGCCGCTGCTGTTCCTGTTAGGGATGGCGTGGTTTAACGACTGGCACGCGGCGCTGTATATGCCGGCATTCGGCGCCATTCTGCTGGCGATTTTCGCCTTCGCAATGATGCGCGACACCCCGCAGTCCTGCGGTCTGCCGCCGATTGAAGAATATAAAAACGACTACCCGGACGATTACAGCGAAAAGCACGAAGAAGAGCTGACGGCGAAGCAGATCTTTATGCAGTACATTCTGCCGAACAAGCTGCTGTGGTACATCGCTATCGCTAACGTCTTCGTTTATCTGCTGCGCTACGGCATTCTCGACTGGTCGCCGACCTACCTGAAAGAAGTTAAACACTTCGCGCTGGATAAATCCTCCTGGGCCTATTTCCTGTACGAGTACGCGGGGATCCCGGGCACGCTGCTGTGCGGTTGGATGTCGGACAAAGTGTTTAAAGGCAACCGCGGCGCCACCGGCGTGTTCTTTATGACCCTGGTGACCATCGCCACTGTCGTTTACTGGCTGAACCCGCCGGGTAATCCGGGCGTCGATATGGCCTGTATGATCATCATTGGCTTCCTGATCTACGGCCCGGTGATGCTGATTGGTCTGCATGCCCTCGAGCTGGCGCCGAAAAAAGCCGCCGGGACCGCCGCGGGCTTCACCGGCCTGTTCGGCTATCTTGGCGGTTCCGTGGCCGCGAGCGCTATCGTCGGCTACACCGTCGATTTCTTCGGCTGGGACGGCGGCTTTATGGTGATGATCGGCGGCAGCGTGCTGGCGGTTATCCTGCTGGTTATCGTGATGCTCGGTGAACGTCGCCATCACCAACAGCTGAAACAAGCCTAAGGAGCGGCGATGAAAATGAAACTTACCGCGCTGATGAGCGGAATGATTCTGTCCAGTTCGGCGCTGTGCTTCAGCGCGACAGCGGCTGATAAAATGGTCATCGCCCACCGCGGCGCCAGCGGGTATCTGCCGGAACATACCCTGCCGGCGAAAGCGATGGCTTACGCTCAGGGGGCGGATTACCTTGAGCAAGACCTGGTGATGACCAAAGACGACCGGCTGGTGGTGTTACACGACCACTATCTCGATCGGGTGACTGACGTTGCGCAGCGTTTCCCGCAGCGGGCGCGTAAAGATGGCCGTTTCTACGCCATCGACTTTACCCTGGACGAGATTAAGTCGCTGAAGTTCACCGAAGGTTTTGAGCCGAAAAATGGTAAGAACGTGCAAACCTATCCCGGGCGATTCCCGATGGGCAAATCCGATTTCCGTATTCATACCTTTGAAGAGGAGATTGAGTTTGTCCAGGGGCTGAACCATTCAACCGGCAAAAACATCGGTATCTACCCGGAAATCAAAGCACCGTGGTTCCACCACCAGGAAGGCAAAGATATTGCCGCCAGCACATTGAAGGTGCTGAAGGAATATGGCTATACCAGCAAGCAGGATAAGGTTTATCTGCAGTGCTTTGACGCCAACGAGCTCAAACGCATTAAAAATGAGCTGGAGCCGAAGATGGGGATGGATCTCAATCTGGTGCAGCTCATCGCCTATACCGACTGGAATGAAACCCAGCAGAAACAGGCCGATGGTAAGTGGGTGAACTACAGCTATGACTGGATGTTCAAGCCAGGGGCGATGGCGCAGATTGCGCAGTACGCGGACGGCATCGGCCCGGATTACCATATGCTGGTAGCGGAAGGCTCGAAGCCGGGGGCGGTGAAGCTGACGGCGATGGTGAAAGAGGCGCATGCCAGCCATCTGCAGGTGCATCCGTACACCGTGCGCGCGGATCAGTTGCCGGAGTACGCGACTAACGTTAATCAGCTCTATGACGTGCTGTATAACCAGGCGGGCGTCGACGGCTTATTTACCGATTTCCCGGATAAAGCGGTGCAGTTCCTGGACGCGAAACAGTAAAAAGCCGGATGGCGGCTACGCCTTACCCGGCGTACGAACTGCGGTTTTGTTGACACTGTTCTCGGCGTGCAACGATTTCGACCCGGGAATAACGTTTGTTCTATGTTATTTCCTGGAAGATTGCGCTCCCGATATTTCTTCTGCGTTATGCCTTTCATAGCGCAGGGAGCGCACAGGGGGAGGCCAGTCGCCGCCTCCCCCTGTACCCCCGGGCTCCGGCCAGCAAAATCGCCGCTGCGCGGTCCCTTCGACTTATCCCTGCAGGCTTCGGGTCGGGCCGAGGTAGCGTCCATGCAAAACACGGCCCTCAGCCCGCATCCATGCGGGCTGCCCCGGCCTTCCGGGAACGTCTCAGCGATTTTGAGGCCGTCAACACCGGCAGTTTCAGCAGCCCAGGGCGGCAGTGCGTAAACGGCCGGTCCTGGAACAGTAGGTCGGGTAAGCGTAGCGCCACCTGACAGGACTACATCTCGATCTCAATATCGCCTTTCGCCCGGCAGCAGCAGGGCAAAATTTCTCCCGGCTGGATAAAGGCCAGCGGCTCGGTCAGCCAGTCAACCTGGCCGGAGACCAGGCGAGTGCGGCAGGAGCCGCAGTAGCCTTCGCGGCACTGATATTCGACGTCGATATTATGCGACTCCAGCGCCGCCAGCAGGGAAGGGTGTTCATCCTGACACTCAAGGCGAGTGTCAGAGATTTTCAGGAAGATCCGCTTCATTACAGCTGGAAGTTACTCAGATCGTCGGCATCGACTTCAGAATCGATCTGGCCGACGAGATAAGAACTGACTTCCACTTCCTGCGGCGCCACCTGAACGTTGTCGGAGACCAGCCAGGTGTTGATCCATGGGATCGGGTTGGAGCGGGTCTGGAACGGCAGATCGAGGCCCACCGCCTGCATGCGGATATTGGTGATGTACTCGACGTACTGGCAGAGAATATCTTTATTCAGGCCGATCATCGAGCCGTCGCGGAACAGGTAGTCCGCCCACTCTTTCTCCTGCTGCGCCGCCAGCACGAACAGGTCATAGCACTCCTGCTTGCACTCTTCGGCGATTTCCGCCATTTCCGGATCGTCGCTGCCGGAGCGCAGCAGGTTCAGCATATGCTGGGTGCCGGTCAGGTGCAGCGCTTCATCGCGGGCGATCAGGCGGATAATTTTGGCGTTGCCTTCCATCAGTTTGCGTTCGGCAAAGGCGAAGGAGCAGGCGAAGCTGACGTAGAAGCGGATCGCTTCCAGGGCATTAACGCTCATCAGGCACAGATAGAGTTTCTTTTTCAGCTCGCGCAGATTCACGGTCACGGTTTTGCCGTTGACGGTGTGGGTGCCTTCGCCCAGCAGATGCCAGTAGCTGGTCATTTCGATCAGCGAATCGTAATAGTGAGAGATGCCTTCCGCACGTTTCTGGATCTGCTCGTTGGTGACGATGTCGTCGAACACGGTCGCCGGGTCGTTGACGATGTTGCGGATGATGTGAGTGTACGAACGCGAGTGAATGGTCTCGGAGAAGGCCCAGGTTTCTACCCAGGTCTCCAGCTCCGGGATGGAGATCAGCGGCAGCAACGCCACATTCGGGCTACGGCCCTGGATGGAGTCGAGCAGCGTCTGGTACTTCAGGTTGCTGATGAAAATATGTTTTTCATGTTCCGGCAGCGCCTGGTAGTCGATGCGATCGCGGGAAACGTCAACCTCTTCCGGGCGCCAGAAGAAGGAGAGCTGCTTTTCAATCAGCTTTTCAAAGATGTCGTATTTTTGCTGATCGTAGCGGGCCACGTTAACCGGCTGGCCAAAAAACATAGGTTCCAGCAGCTGATCGTTTTTCGTCTGTGAAAAAGTGGTGTATGCCATTGAAGTGAGTCCTGTTGAACTGTATTGCCCGGCAGGAATGGGTTGGCCGGGCCTACACAAACGTAGGCCGGGTAAGCGTAGCGTTACCCGGCAAAAATACCTTAGATCTTACAAGCGCCGCTTTCGCAGCCGTCGTCCTGGATGGACGGGGCCAGGTCATCCTGGGCGTCTTCAGCGCCATCACGGGTGTTGTGATAGTACAGCGTTTTGACGCCGAATTTATAGGCGTTGAGCAGGTCTTTGAGCAACTGCTGCATCGGCACTTTTCCGGACGGGAAGCGCGTCGGATCGTAGTTAGTGTTGGCAGAGATCGACTGGTCGATAAACTTCTGCATGATACCCACCAGCTGCAGATAACCGTCGTTGTTCGGCATCTCCCACAGCAGCTCGTAGGCGTTCTGCAGGTTTTCGTAATCCGGCACCACCTGGCGCAGGATACCGTCCTTGGACGCTTTGATACTCACGTGGCCGCGCGGCGGCTCAATGCCGTTGGTGGCGTTGGAGATCTGCGACGAGGTCTCGGACGGCATCAGTGCGGAGAGCGTTGAGTTGCGCAGGCCGTGAGTTTTAATGGACTCGCGCAATGCTTCCCAGTCGTAGTGCAGGGGTTCGCTGACGATGCCGTCCAGATCTTTCTTATAGGTATCGATCGGCAGGATGCCCTGCGCATAGGTGGTTTCGTTGAACCACGGGCAGGCGCCTTGCTCGATAGCCAGCTCGTTAGAGGCCTTCAGCAGATAGTACTGAATCGCTTCGAACGTTTTGTGCGTCAGGTTGTTGGCGCTGCCGTCGGAGTAGCGTTTGCCATGCTTCGCCAGATAGTAAGCGAAGTTGATCACGCCGATACCCAGCGTACGACGCCCCATCGCGCCGCGTTTAGCCGCCGGGATGGGGTAATCCTGATAGTCGAGCAGCGCATCCAGAGCACGCACCGCCAGCACTGCCAGCTCTTCCAGCTCGTCGAGGCTGTCGATAGCCCCGAGGTTGAAGGCCGACAGGGTGCACAGCGCGATTTCGCCGTTTTCGTCGTTGACATCTTCCAGCGGTTTGGTCGGCAGAGCAATCTCCAGGCACAGGTTAGACTGACGCACCGGGGCGACTACCGGATCGAACGGGCTGTGGGTGTTGCAGTGGTCGACGTTCTGGATATAGATGCGGCCGGTAGAGGCGCGCTCCTGCATCATCAGCGAGAACAGCTCAACGGCTTTAATACGCTGCTTACGAATGCTGTCGTCCTGCTCGTACTGGGTGTACAGGCGCTCAAACTCGTCCTGATCGGCGAAGAAGGCGTCATACAGGCCCGGGACGTCGGAAGGGCTGAACAGGGTAATATCGCCGCCCTTCAGCAGACGGGTGTACATCAGCTTGTTGATCTGTACCCCGTAGTCCATGTGACGAACGCGGTTGGCGTCGGTACCACGGTTGTTTTTCAGCACCAGCAGGCTTTCCACTTCCAGATGCCACATTGGGTAGAAGAGGGTTGCCGCGCCGCCGCGCACGCCGCCCTGCGAGCAGGATTTCACCGCGGTCTGGAAATGCTTGTAGAACGGAATGCAGCCGGTGTGGAAGGCTTCGCCGCCGCGGATCGGGCTGCCCAGCGCGCGAATGCGCCCGGCGTTGATGCCGATGCCGGCGCGCTGGGAAACGTATTTCACAATCGCGCTGGAGGTGGCGTTGATGGAATCCAGGCTGTCGCCGCACTCGATCAGCACGCAGGAGCTGAACTGACGGGTTGGGGTACGCACGCCGGACATGATCGGCGTCGGCAGCGAGATTTTAAAGGTGGACACCGCGTCGTAGAAACGCTTGATATAGTCCAGACGCGTTTCGCGCGGATAGTTCGAGAACAGGCAAGCGGCGACCAGAATATAGAGGAACTGCGCGCTCTCATAAATTTCGCCGGTGACGCGGTTTTGTACCAGATACTTGCCTTCCAGCTGTTTAACGGCTGCGTAGGAGAAGTTCATGTCGCGCCAGTGGTCGAGGAAACCGTCCATCTGCTGGAACTCTTCTTCCGTGTAGTCTTCCAGCAGATGATGATCGTATTTACCTTTCTCAACCATCTTCACCACGTGATCGTAGAGCGCCGGCGGCTCAAACTGACCGAAGGCTTTTTTACGCAAATGGAAAATCGCCAGACGCGCGGCGAGGTACTGGTAATCCGGCGCGTCGCGGGAGATCAGATCCGCAGCGGCTTTAATAATGGTTTCGTGGATGTCCGCGGTTTTGATGCCGTCATAGAACTGGATATGGGAGCGCAGCTCTACCTGGGAAATCGAAACGTTATTCAGTCCTTCTGCCGCCCAATCCAGTACGCGATGGATTTTGTCGAGATTGATGCGCTCGGTGGTCCCGTCGCGCTTTGTCACCAGCAGACTCTGATTCATGTGGATTTTACCTGTCCGTGAAAGAAAATATCCCCCGTTTATCCACAGAAGGCCGTTGTGACTAACTCTGTGGATAAATACTATATGTAGGGGGTTGTCGATAAAAGAAACGCTATATGGTGAGTATTTTAGTAAGGAATCTTTTGAGTACAAGGGTTGATTTTGACGTTAAATTGAGGTTGCGGAAGGGTAATAATCCGCAAGTCCACGTCGCATAAGGCCTGGAGAAGAAGTCAATAAAACAGAAAAAAAAATGAAAATTTGATCGAGTGCTGATTTCTTCATCGGAAGAAATAATCACGCGGCTTGATGCCGCGCAATCATCATAAGCGGAGGTGTTGACCTCAGTCCTGTTTGGCGGTGGTATGCAACATATAGTTAACATCAACCCCTGGCGCTAACTTGAAGGTATTGGTCAGCGGATTGTAATGCAGACCGATGATATGCTGCTCTTTCAGAGTAGTCTGATCTACCCAGCCCAGCAGCTCGGCCGGCTTGATAAACTTCTTCACATCATGAGTGCCTTTGGGCACCATCTTCATGACATATTCCGCCCCGACTACCGCCATCAGCCAGGCCTTGCCGTTGCGGTTGATGGTGGAGAAGAAGACCTGGCCGCCGGGCTTCACTAACCGCGCGCAGGCGTGCACCACCGACTGCGGGTCGGGGACGTGCTCCAGCATCTCCATGCAGGTCACGACGTCATACTGCTGGGGATGCTTCGCGGCATGTTCCTCAACTGTTTCCTGAACATAGTCTACCTGAATACCGCTCTCCAGGGCGTGCAGCCTGGCGACCTGCAGCGGTTCGGCCCCCATGTCCAGCCCGGTGACCGTCGCGCCTTCGCGCGCCATGCTCTCGGCGAGGATGCCGCCGCCGCAGCCGACATCGAGGACTTTTTTACCGAACAGGCCGCCGGAGCGTTCGGCAATATAGCCCAGCCGCAGCGGGTTGATGCGGTGGAGCGGTTTGAACTCGCCCTCCAGATCCCACCAGCGCGAGGCGACGGCTTCGAATTTGGCGATTTCAGCATGATCGACGTTAGGGGCTACCGACGTTTTTTCGGCATTCATGGGCGCTTTTACTCCTTTTCTGTTCAGACCTGCGAGTATATCAGCAGCGCGCCATGAATAAACCGTATTGCTTTACCTCTATTAGCGCGGCTGTGTTATAATTTGCGACCTTTGAATCCGGGATACAGTAGAGGGATAGCGGTTAGATGAGCGACCTTGCGAGAGAAATTACACCGGTCAACATTGAGGAAGAGCTTAAGAACTCTTATCTGGATTATGCGATGTCGGTCATTGTTGGCCGTGCGCTGCCGGATGTCCGAGATGGCCTGAAGCCGGTACACCGTCGCGTACTTTACGCCATGAACGTATTGGGCAATGACTGGAACAAAGCCTATAAAAAATCAGCCCGTGTCGTTGGTGACGTAATCGGTAAATACCACCCGCACGGCGACTCCGCGGTATACGACACCATCGTGCGTATGGCGCAGCCGTTCTCGCTGCGTTACATGCTGGTGGACGGCCAGGGTAACTTTGGTTCCATCGACGGCGACTCCGCCGCGGCGATGCGTTATACCGAAATTCGTCTGGCGAAAATCGCTCATGAGCTGATGGCCGATCTTGAAAAAGAGACGGTCGATTTCGTCGACAACTATGACGGTACGGAGCGTATTCCGGACGTCATGCCGACCAAAATTCCTAACCTGCTGGTGAACGGCGCCTCCGGGATCGCCGTAGGGATGGCCACCAACATACCGCCGCATAACCTGACGGAAGTGATTAACGGCTGTCTGGCGTATGTTGACGATGAAGACATCAGCATTGAAGGGCTGATGGCGCATATTCCTGGCCCTGATTTCCCGACCGCCGCCATTATCAATGGCCGTCGCGGCATCGAAGAGGCCTATCGCACCGGTCGCGGTAAAGTGTACATCCGCGCGCGCGCGGAAGTGGAAGTGGACGCGAAATCCGGCCGCGAAACCATCATCGTGCACGAAATTCCGTATCAGGTGAACAAAGCGCGCCTGATCGAGAAAATCGCCGAGCTGGTCAAAGAAAAACGCGTGGAAGGCATCAGCGCGCTGCGTGACGAGTCTGATAAAGACGGGATGCGCATCGTGATTGAAGTGAAGCGCGATGCGGTAGGGGAAGTGGTGCTTAACAACCTCTATTCCCAGACCCAGCTGCAGGTCTCCTTCGGCATCAACATGGTAGCTCTGCACCATGGTCAGCCGAAGATCATGAACCTGAAGGACATCATCGCCGCGTTTGTACGCCACCGCCGTGAAGTGGTGACCCGTCGTACGATTTTCGAACTGCGCAAAGCGCGCGACCGGGCGCATATCCTCGAAGCGCTGGCCGTTGCGCTGGCCAACATCGACCCGATTATCGAACTGATCCGTCGCGCGCCGACCCCGGCAGAAGCGAAAACGGCGCTGGTTGCCCAGGCGTGGGATCTCGGTAACGTCGCGGCGATGCTGGAGCGCGCCGGGGATGACGCCGCGCGTCCGGAATGGCTGGAACCAGAGTTCGGCGTGCGCGACGGTAAATACTACCTGACCGAGCAGCAGGCTCAGGCGATTCTGGATCTGCGTCTGCAGAAACTGACCGGCCTTGAGCATGAAAAACTGCTCGACGAATATAAAGAGCTGCTGGAGCAGATCGCAGAGCTGCTGCACATTCTCGGCAGCGCCGACCGTCTGATGGAAGTGATTCGCGAAGAGCTGGAGCTGATCCGCGACCAGTTCGGCGACGAACGTCGTACCGAAATCACCGCCAACAGCGCTGATATTAACATCGAAGATCTGATCAACCAGGAAGATGTGGTGGTCACCCTGTCGCATCAGGGGTATGTGAAGTATCAGCCGCTGACCGACTACGAAGCACAGCGTCGTGGCGGTAAAGGCAAATCGGCAGCGCGCATTAAAGAAGAAGACTTTATCGACCGCCTGCTGGTGGCTAACACCCATGACACCATCCTCTGCTTCTCAAGCCGCGGCCGTCTGTACTGGATGAAGGTCTATCAGCTGCCGGAAGCCAGCCGCGGCGCGCGCGGTCGGCCGATCGTCAACCTGCTGCCGCTGGAAGCCGATGAGCGCATTACCGCCATCCTGCCGGTCCGCGAGTACGAAGAGGGCGTCAACGTCTTTATGGCCACCGCCAGCGGTACCGTGAAGAAAACCGCGCTGACCGAGTTCAGCCGTCCGCGTTCCGCCGGTATCATCGCGGTCAACCTGAACGAAGGCGATGAGCTGATCGGCGTCGATCTGACCTCTGGTCAGGATGAAGTGATGCTGTTCTCCGCGGCCGGTAAGGTTGTACGCTTCAAGGAAGACGCCGTTCGCGCCATGGGCCGTACCGCCACCGGCGTACGCGGTATTAAGCTTGCGGAAAACGACAGCGTCGTCTCGCTGATTATTCCACGCGGCGAAGGCGCGATCCTGACGGTGACGCAAAACGGTTACGGTAAACGTACCGCGGCGGCGGAGTATCCGACCAAGTCGCGTGCCACCCAGGGCGTTATTTCGATCAAAGTCACCGAGCGTAACGGTTCCGTGGTCGGCGCCGTGCAGGTGGATGACTGCGATCAGATCATGATGATCACCGACGCCGGGACGCTGGTGCGTACCCGCGTTTCCGAAGTGAGCATCGTGGGCCGTAACACCCAGGGCGTGATCCTCATCCGCACCGCGGAAGATGAAAACGTGGTGGGTCTGCAGCGCGTGGCTGAGCCGGTGGATGATGAAGAGCTGGATGCCATCGATGGTAGCGCGGCGGAAGGCGATGACGATATCGCCCCGGAAGCGGATACCGATGACGACATCGCCGAAGACGAAGAATAATCGTCCGAGGTAAATGTTCTGGAAGGGCCGGGTATTTTCCTGGCCCTTTTTGCATTAACATTGCGGCAAAGCCGGTTTACCGCTACCTTAACCGCATTCTGTTGAGTCCCTGACGGCCGAGCATCGCCACATTGAAATATCTTGCCTCTTTTCATACAACCCTGAAGGTTTCACGTTATCTGTTCAGAGCGCTGGCGGTATTGCTGTGGCTGCTTATTGCGTTTGTCTCTGTGTTTTATATCGTCAACGCGCTGCACGAGCGGGAAGCCGAAATCCATCAGGAGCTTAATCTCAACGCCGATCAGGCCCAGCGCTATATCCAGCGTACCGCGGATGTAATGAAAGAGCTGAAGTATGTCGCCGGTAATCGCTTGTCGGCAGGGGACGCGGTAGCGCAAGGGCAAAACGGCGATATGGCGGTGCCCAACTTTGAACCCCTGTACCCCGATTCCGACTGCAGCGCGATGAGCGCCACCTGGCGTAATTCGCTGCAGTCGCTGGCATGGTTTATGCGCTACTGGCGGGATAATTTTACTGCCGCCTACGACCTTAACCGCATCTTTCTCATCGGCAGCGATAACCTCTGCATGGCCAACTTTGGCCTGCGGGACGTGCCGATTGAGCGCGATCAGGCGCTGAAAGTCCTGCATCAGCGCATAGAGCAATATCGCAACGCGCCGCAAAACGAGCGCGGCAACAACCTGTTCTGGATAAGCCAGGGCGTTCGCCCCGGGGTGGGCTATTTTTACGCCCTGACGCCGGTCTATATGGCCAATCGTCTGCAGGCGATGCTGGGCGTGGAGCAGACCATCCGCATGGAAAGCTTCTTTACGCCGGGCAGCCTGCCGATGAGCGTGACGATCTTTGACGATAACGGCCAGCCGCTGATTTCGCTGGCCGGTGCGGAAGGTAAAATCCAGAGCGAAGCGAAGTGGATGCAGGAGCGGATGTGGTTTGGCTACAGTTCGGGTTTCCGCGAGCTGGTGCTGAAAAAAAGCCTCTCGCCGTCCTCCCTGAGCATCGTCTATTCCGTCTCGGTAGATCAGGTGCTGGAGCGGATCCGTATGCTGATCATCAATGCTATCGTTCTTAATATCCTCAGCGGCGCGATGCTGTTCGCGCTGGCGCGGATGTATGAGCGGCGCATTTTTATCCCCGCGGAGAATGACGCCCAGCGCCTGGAAGAGCACGAGCAGTTCAACCGCAAAATTGTGGCTTCTGCCCCGGTAGGGATCTGTATTCTGCGCACTGCCGACGGGACCAATATTCTCAGTAATGAACTGGCGCACAACTACCTGAACATGCTGACCCACGAGGACCGCCAGCGGCTGACGCAGATCATCTGCGGCCAGCAGGTCAATTTTGTCGACGTGCTGACCAGCAACCATACCAACCTGCAGATTAGCTTTGTTCATTCACGCTATCGCAATGAAAACGTCGCCATTTGCGTGCTGGTGGACGTTTCCGCCCGCGTGAAAATGGAGGAGTCGCTGCAGGAGATGGCCCAGGCGGCGGAGCAGGCCAGCCAGTCGAAATCGATGTTCCTGGCGACGGTTAGCCATGAGCTGCGTACCCCGCTGTATGGCATCATCGGTAACCTCGATCTGCTGCAGACCAAAGCGTTGCCGAAAGGCGTCGATCGCCTTGTGACGGCGATGAACAACTCCTCCAGCCTGCTGCTGAAAATCATCAGCGATATTCTTGATTTCTCGAAAATCGAGTCCGAGCAGTTGAAGATCGAGCCGCGGGAGTTCTCTCCGCGCGAAGTCATGAACCATATCTCCGCTAACTATCTGCCGTTGGTGGTGCGCAAGCAGCTGGGCCTGTACTGCTTTATCGAGCCGGACGTTCCGGAACAAATGTCCGGCGACCCGATGCGCCTGCAGCAGGTGATCTCAAATCTGCTCAGCAATGCGATAAAGTTCACCGATACCGGCTGTATTGTCCTGCACGTCCAGTGCGCGGGGGATTATCTGCAGATTAGCGTTCGCGACACCGGAGAAGGGATCCCGGCGAAAGAGGTATTGCGCCTCTTCGATCCTTTCTTCCAGGTGGGGACCGGCGTGCAGCGCAATTTTCAGGGCACCGGCCTTGGCCTGGCGATCTGTGAAAAACTGATCAGCATGATGGATGGCGATATTGCTGTCGAAACCGAGCCGGGGATGGGTAGCCGCTTTACCATCCGTATTCCTCTGTATGGCGTGCAGAATACCTCACCGGTGAGCAGAGACGGTTTCGCTGGCAAGACCTGCTGGCTGGCGATTCATAACACTTCGCTGGCGATGTTCGTCACCTCGCTGCTCAGCTACCACGGCCTGACGGTCCGCCGCCATGCCGGCGAAACGCCGGACGCCGAGGATGTCTTACTCACTGACGATGAGGCGCTGAGCGGATGGCAGGGAAGGGCCATGGTCATCTTCTGTCGCCGTCATATCGGTATTCCGCAGGAGCGGTCCGCCGGCGAATGGCTGCACAGCGTGACGACTCCCCACGAACTGCTGCCGCTGCTGGGGCGTATTTTCCATGTTGCGCTCGCCAGTGCGGAAAATAGCCCGGCGCTGATGGCCCCGGAGGCGCAGGCCGGCAATAACGACGACATGATGATCCTCGTGGTCGACGATCACCCGATCAACCGCCGCCTGCTGGCGGATCAGCTGGGTTCGCTCGGCTACCAGTGCGTGACCGCGAACGACGGGATCGACGCGCTCAACGTCCTTAGCAAGCAGCACATCGATATCGTGCTCAGCGACGTCAACATGCCTAATATGGATGGTTATCGCCTGACGCAGCGCATTCGTCAGCTTGGCCTGACGCTGCCGGTGATTGGCGTAACGGCCAATGCCCTGGCGGAAGAGAAGCAGCGCTGTCTGGAATCGGGGATGGACAGTTGTCTGTCCAAGCCGGTCACCCTCGACGTACTGAAGCAAACGCTGACGGTATATGCGGCGCGGGTGCGTAAAGGGCGGGAATAATGGGGAGCTCCGTCTCGCCGGGGCGAGACGGAGAGGGCGAAGAGATTACTCTTTGTCCGTCGCGCTCAGCGAGACGGAAGAGAGGTAGTTCAGCAAGGCGATGTCGTTTTCGACGCCCAGCTTCATCATCGCCGATTTCTTCTGGCTGCTGATGGTTTTAATGCTGCGATTAAGCTTTTTGGCGATCTCGGTTACCAGGAAACCTTCGGCGAACAGGCGCAGCACTTCGCTCTCTTTCGGCGACAGGCGTTTATCGCCATAGCCGCTGGCGCTGATTTTTTCCAGCAGGCGAGAGACGCTTTCCGGGGTGAATTTCTTCCCTTTCTGCAGCGCGGCCAGCGCTTTTGGCAGGTCGGTCGGCGCCCCCTGCTTGAGGACGATCCCTTCGATATCCAGATCCAGCACCGCGCTGAGGATCGCCGGATTGTTGTTCATGGTCAGAACAATGATCGACAGATCCGGGAAGTGGCGCTTGATGTATTTAATCAGCGTGATCCCGTCGCCGTATTTGTCACCGGGCATGGACAGATCGGTGATCAGCACATGGGCGTCCAGCTTCGGAAGATTGTTGATAAGGGCCGTGGAGTCTTCAAACTCGCCAACGATGTTCACCCACTCAATTTGCTCAAGTGACTTACGAATACCGAACAGTACGATCGGATGGTCATCGGCAATAATTACGTTCATAGTGTTCATGTATAAGGCTACCTTCTACAGCAAGCTCTTGACGTAAGCGTCAATGTCGCTGATATATTTTTCTATGCCTTGCGCATCCTTTTCGCGAATCAGATGCTCAAGCGTTTCACATAACTGCTTGCCGGGTATCAGATTAAGCATAGCAAATGCCCCTTTGAGGCGGTGGGCGGTTTGCGCCAGAGCAGCAAAATCGCCCGCTTCGATTTCAGTATACAATCTCTGAACATCATCCGGTACCGTATCGGCAAACAGTGCGTAATAGCCGCTGGCATGGAGTTCGGCGTTACTCTCGTTTCCTGAGGTGACGGGCTGAACCGCCTCCTCCGCCAGCTGCTGCTCAATAAGCTGCAGGATAGCCTCCTGCATCGCCGTGCTAATATTAAAGTTGACCCGCAGTTGGCCCGGGCCGATCTTGCGTATCCCGACCTCATCATCGCTTAAAAGCAAGCCTGAAGCAGTAAGATTAGACGGATTATCCGTTAAATAAAGATCAAAGGCTTGACTGGTCGCCCGATCGTCCGGTGTGATGCAGGACGCTCCCCAGCTCTCCAGCTGGCGAGTGACAATCCGCCGCACTTCGCTGGAAGTCACATCCAGCAGGACGATAACGTCATCCAGCAAATGCTCTCCCGCCTCTGGCGCCTCTTCGCTGGCCGGCATTTTCAGATGCAGGGTATAGCGCGTCCCCAGCGACTCCCGGGCTTTAATGGTCAATTGCCCGCCCAGCTTGCGCGTCATGCGGTCGCATAGCCAGAAGGTAAGGGCGTTTGCTTTGCCGTACAGGTCGCTCTGGGTCTCGTTGAGATACGGGAAGTGCATATTGTCGATCTCGTTTGCCGAGACGCCGTTGCCGGTATCCAGAATGCGGAAGGTCAGGCGATCGCTGGCCGACTCATCCTGACAGACGTCGAGGGTGATCTTGCCGATAGGCGTGGTGGTCACTGAATATTGGATTAACAGCACCAGCGTGCGCCGCAGAGCTTCACGGTCGCCATAGCGCTGCTCGCCGGCCGGGAGCGCATTGTTGATGAGCAGCTGCAGACCCTTGCGTTTCATCGCCGGCAGCACTTCCGGCACGACGTCGTCAATAAGCTCCTGCACCGAGAACAACGTCTGGTTGGTTTTCCAGGCATCGCTTTCCAGCAGATTGGCGAGCTGAATGTCATCGATGAGTTTGACCAGCTCATCGGCATGCTGGGCCAGCGTCCGATTCTCTGTACTACTGAGCGCCGCCGCCTCTGCCGCCAGCGTCAGCGTGGGCTGCTTCAGGGCGCTGCCGATGTGCTGCATAAAGGCGGCCCGTCCCTGCTGGTTTTTCTCATACAAGCGCTGGGCCTGCTTGAGCTTTTTATTGACCAGCACTTCGCGGTCCTGATCACGGATGATCAGGATCTGGGTGCGCGGCGCTACCTGGCTGCGATACTGGCGGATTTCATACTGCTCATTATTGACGGTGGCCTGAATTACCCCCTGATGCTGGTCCGCCATATTGGTGATGTTCTGCAGATTCAGGTGCGGAAGCAGATGGTCGGCAATTGGATTGCTGATAACCGTTCGGTTGGCTTCCTGATCGTGAACGAGCAGCCCCAGCGGCAGCAGAGAAACAATCTCTTCGTTAATGGCGCGCAGCAGACGCAGTTCGCTGTTGGCGGCGGAGGGGAGCCCGGCGCCAGACGAATGGCTGCGTCCTTTATAGTGGCGAAAGGTGGTAAAACCAAACAGCGCCAGCGCTAGCAGACCAATGTTGAGCAGCAGCGGCAGAAGAATGTTCTGCATGGACTCCAGCAGCATGGTGCTCATTGGTACCGTCCACAGCAACTGCATACCGGTGGTGCTGATGTCGGTGGCGATGTCAATCTGCATGCCGTTAAAGGTGATCCCGATATGATCGGCGCTCTCTTTATCCGGCGTGGTGGCGAGATTTTGCGACGGGTCAGGCTCGATACGGAAGCTGTCGATGGTCATGCCGGGCGGGATCAGATCGTTAATCGGCAGATCGAAGGCGACCACCGTGGCAAGGTGTCCGGGCTGGTTGAAGGTGGTGCGTAACGTAAAATAGTGCGCGTTCTGCCAGGCGAGATGGCGCAGCGGCGAGAACGTCTCGCGCTCATCAAGGGTATTAGCCTGCAGCAGCATTTCCGCGCGCCGCGACTCCACGACGCTGCTGATCGTTGACTCTTTGAAGCTCGAAGAGAGGTCCTTCAACGGCAGGGTGGAGACCAGGATCAGACTATTGTCCAGGCCGTTGAGATAGTACATCGACCACGGAATGGTCTCCGCGCCCCACAAAATATCGAGATAATCGGACATTTTCTGCGTCATTTCGAGGGTGGAGCTGTCATGGGAGCCAAAGATCAGGGCTTCGGTTTTACGCCGGGGTTTCTCCAGGTAGTAAACGTCCTGTTTTAAACGCGTCTCCTGCAGACCGCCGCTTGCGGTGTTGACTGAGGTGGCGGCGATATTGTCGTAGATCTGCCAGGTGGCATAGCGCCAGGCGTCAATGCGCTGGTGCAGAGCGTGGGAGACATCAACCACCTGATAGCTTTTCTCCTTCAGCCAGGCATTGACGGCGCTTTGGATCATCACCCCCATTGTCGCCAGCAGGACAATAACCATCAAAATGAAGAAGCGGCTGATGTTGCCGGGGATCAGGGAGAATTTTTTCGGGGTCATCTTGTGGCTGAACGACTCATCATTGTTTGTAAACAGGATGTAGCGCCGGAGTAACTGGCAACAAAGCAGATGCTGCTGGCAGTATAAAGGCTAATGGCGTAAATCCATACTACAGATTGGCGCCAGCGGTGCGATGCCGCCCAGGAATTATCTTAGAAACGAAGCGTAAATGAAACCGCGCCGGGAAGGTTAACCGGCGACGATATTGACGGAAACAAAAGGGAAGAATCGCACGAAATAACAAGACATTGGCAGAATATGCACCACTGATGGCCTAATTGATTGATTAATAGTCGTTAGGGAATCATTAGCCGTAGCACAGATAAATTAAAGTTGTGTAAAGAAGGGTAAAAAAAACCGGATGCGAGGCATCCGGTTGAAATAGGGGTAAACAGACATTCAGAACTGAATGACGGTAATAAATAAAGTTAATGATGATAGCGACTCTTATTTTAGCCACCAATGATCATTTTGTTTTACCATTCAGTGCTATAGATATGTTGTCGTTTATCACTTTGATTATAAAAGGTTAAATATTTTTTTTGATGATTAGTGCGTATTTCCCTGACCATTTTGCGGTGAAAAAAGTTCCGCTGAATTTACAAATTGAAACATCTTGTGGGAACTTTGAAACATCTTAGAAGTTTTAGTATCATATTCTTGTTGGATTATTCTGCATTTTGCAGCACAATGAAATAGCCGACTGATTAGAAGGGTAATCAGTAAGCAGTGGCATAATAAAAGGCATATAACAAACAGAGGGTTAATAACATGAAAGTTAAAGTACTGTCCCTCCTGGTACCGGCTCTGCTGGTAGCAGGCGCAGCAAATGCGGCTGAAATTTATAACAAAGACGGCAACAAATTAGACCTGTACGGTAAAATTGACGGTCTGCACTACTTCTCTGACGACAAGAGCGTCGACGGCGACCAGACCTACATGCGTGTAGGCGTGAAAGGCGAAACCCAGATCAACGACCAGCTGACCGGTTACGGCCAGTGGGAATACAACGTTCAGGCGAACAACACTGAAAGCTCCAGCGATCAGGCATGGACTCGTCTGGCATTCGCAGGCCTGAAATTTGGCGACGCGGGCTCTTTCGACTACGGTCGTAACTACGGCGTAGTATACGACGTAACGTCCTGGACCGACGTTCTGCCGGAATTCGGCGGCGACACCTACGGTTCTGACAACTTCCTGCAGTCCCGTGCTAACGGCGTTGCAACCTACCGTAACTCTGATTTCTTCGGTCTGGTTGACGGCCTGAACTTTGCTCTGCAGTATCAGGGTAAAAACGGCAGCGTCAGCGGCGAAGGCGCGACCAACAACGGTCGTGGTTGGAGCAAACAGAACGGCGACGGCTTCGGCACCTCTCTGACCTACGATATTTGGGATGGCATCAGCGCTGGTTTCGCGTACTCTCACTCCAAACGTACCGACGAGCAGAATAGTGTTCCGGCACTGGGTCGTGGCGACAACGCTGAAACCTACACCGGTGGTCTGAAATACGACGCCAACAACATCTACCTGGCCACTCAGTACACCCAGACCTACAACGCGACCCGCGCTGGTTCTCTGGGCTTTGCTAACAAAGCGCAGAACTTCGAAGTGGTTGCTCAGTACCAGTTCGACTTCGGTCTGCGTCCGTCCGTGGCTTACCTGCAGTCTAAAGGTAAGGATCTGGAAGGCTACGGCGATCAGGACCTGCTGAAATATGTTGACGTTGGCGCGACCTACTACTTCAACAAAAACATGTCCACCTATGTTGACTACAAAATCAACCTGCTGGACGACAACAGCTTCACCCGCAACGCCGGTATCTCTACCGACGACGTGGTTGCACTGGGCCTGGTTTACCAGTTCTAAGTTGCAAGCTGCATAACAAAAAGGCGCCTCTGGCGCCTTTTTTTATGTCCGGTTTAACCTCGCTGGTATACTCTTGTCGCCCTGGTAAGAGGAGCCTCGATTAATGGATATGACTTTCTTTCGCGCCGCGCTGCTGGGCGCCTGCGTTCTGCTCTCTGGCTGCGATTCAGTTACCACTCCTGCGACCCCCACCGCGACGGCCACCGTGCTGGATGGCAAAACGATGGGCACCTTCTGGCGGGTCAGCGTCATTGGCGTGGATGAGGCAAAGGCCCAGGCGTTGCGCGCCAAGGTTCAGGCCCAGCTGGACGCCGACGATCGCCTGCTGTCGACCTGGAAAAACGACTCAGCGCTGATGCGCTTCAATCATGCCGCCACTACCGAACCCTGGCCGGTGAGCGAAGCGATGGCGGATATCGTCACCCTGTCGCTGCGGATTGGCGCCAAAACGCACGGCGCGATGGATATTACCGTGGGGCCGCTGGTCAACCTGTGGGGCTTTGGCCCGGATAAACAGCCGGTCACCACCCCGGATGCCGAGGCGATAGCCGCGGCGAAGGCGCGCACCGGCCTGCAGCATCTGCAGGTTATTAATCAGAGCGGCAGGCAGTTCCTGCAAAAAGATATTCCCGATCTGTTTGTCGACCTTTCCACCGTGGGGGAAGGCTATGCCGCCGACCACCTCGCGCGGTTGATGGAGCAGGAGGGGATCTCCCGCTATCTGGTGTCGGTGGGCGGAGCGCTGGTCAGCCGCGGGATGAACGGCGAAGGCAAGCCCTGGCGGGTAGCGATCCAGAAACCGACCGACCGCGAAAACGCCGTTCAGGCGATTGTCGACATCAATGGTCACGGTATCAGCACCTCCGGCAGCTATCGCAACTACTATGAACTCGATGGCAAACGCATCTCGCACGTTATCGATCCGCAGACCGGGCAGCCGATAACCCATAAGCTGGTCTCCGTGACCGTCATTGCGCCAACGGCGCTGGAGGCGGACGGCTGGGATACCGGACTGATGGTGCTGGGGCCGGAAAAAGCGCAGCAGGTGGTGCGCGAGGAGGGGCTGGCGGTCTACATGATCGTTAAAGAAGGAGAGGGTTTTAAAACCTGGATGTCGCCGCAGTTCCGCACTTTCCTTGTCGGCGAGAAAAATTAAAAAGCAAGATTGCGGGTTTTTTACTGCGGGCTTTACCACAGACTGAGGGTACACTTACAGCTGGAGACCCGTCATGAAACCGATAGTTGCCGATACCGATGATCGCCGCTGGCAGGCGGTCTGCGAACGTGATACCCGGGCCGATGGTCAGTTCGTCTTTGCGGTACTGACCACCGGCATCTGCTGTCGTCCCTCCTGCCGCTCGCGGCGCGCGCGGCGGGAAAACGTACGCTTTTTTGCCGACGTCGCCGCCGCCGTGGCGGCGGGATTCCGCCCCTGCAAACGCTGCCAACCGGATAAAGACTACCCGCAGCAGCAAAGGGTCGACAAAGTGGCGCAGGCCTGTCGGCTGCTGGAGCAGGACGCGCCCCTGACCCTCGAGGCGCTGGCAGGCCAGCTGGCGATGAGCCCGTTTCATTTCCACCGTTTATTTAAATCCGTCACCGGCATGACCCCTAAAGCCTGGCAACAAGCGTGGCGGGCGCAGCGCCTGCGGGAAGCGCTGGAGCAGGGGATACCGGTGACCCGCGCCGCGCTGGCGGCTGGTTTTCCCGACAGCAGCAGCTATTATCGCCAGGCCGACGCAGCGTTAGGGATGACCGCCAGCCGGTTTCGCCGCGGCGGCGCCGCCACCGTGGTAACCTGGACCACGGGCGACTGCGCGCTGGGTCGTTGCCTGGTGGCGCAGAGCGAGCGCGGCGTCTGCGCGGTGCTGCCGGGTGATAACGATGCGGCATTGCTCGACGACCTGCGCCGGCGCTTTCCCAATGCCGAGCTGCGTGAAGGCGACCCCGATTTTTGTCAGCAGATGGCCGAGATTTTCGCCCACCTCGACGACAGCCGGCGGCCGGTATCGCTGCCGCTGGATCTGCAGGGCACTGCGTTTCAGCTGCAGGTCTGGCAGGCGCTGCGGCAGATCCCGGTGGGCGAGACCCGCAGCTACCGCCAGGTGGCAGAGCATATTGGCCAGCCGCGGGCGGTAAGAGCCGTGGCCGGCGCCTGCGCGGCGAATTCGCTGGCGGTGATTGTTCCCTGCCACCGGGTGGTGCGTGAAGATGGCGCCCTGTCCGGTTATCGCTGGGGAACGGCGCGAAAAGCGCAGCTGCTGGCGCGCGAGGCCCAACATGAGGAGGAGTAATGCTCGATCTGTTTAGCGATACCCCACCGTGGCAGGAGCCGCTGGCCCCCGGCGCGGTGGTGCTGCGGCGATTTGCCCGCGAACGCGCCCCGGCGCTGCTGCAGGCGATAGCCGACGTCGCCAGTCAGTCGCCGTTTCGCCAGATGGTCACGCCGGGCGGGTACACCATGTCGGTCGCCATGACCAACTGCGGCGCGCTGGGCTGGACTACCGATCGCCACGGCTATTTGTACGCCCCGGTCGACCCGGTAACCGATCAAACCTGGCCGCCGATGCCTGCCGTATTTCATGAACTGGCGCTGGCGGCGGCCGCCGCCGGCGGCTATCCGGAATTTTCCCCCGACGCCTGTTTGATTAACCGCTATTGTCCTGGCGCAAAACTGTCGTTGCATCAGGATAAAGATGAACAGGATCTGCGGGCGCCGATTGTCTCGGTCTCGCTGGGCTTGCCGGCCATCTTTCAGTTTGGCGGCTTGCAACGCAGCGACCCGCTGCAGCGGCTGCTGCTGGAGCATGGCGATGTGGTGGTCTGGGGCGGCGAGTCGCGCCTGTTTTATCATGGCATTCAGCCGCTGAAAGCGGGGCATCATCCGGAAACGGGCGACTGTCGTTACAATCTCACCTTCCGACAGGCGGGCGGTCGCCAGTATTAAAATAAGAATTATTCTTGATGTCATCGGCGAGCCGTTTAAACTGCTGGCTGTTTTGCTTTTGCGGATAGCCTGTTATGGAACTTCTCTCTCTCGTCTGGCGCCAGTATCGCTGGCCGTTTCTGGGCGTTATTGCTCTCAGCCTGCTCAGCGCCGCGCTGGGTATCGGCTTAATCGCTTTCATTAACCTGCGTCTGATTACCGCTGTCGATACCTCGCTGCGGGTCCTGCCGGAGTTTCTTGGTCTGCTGGGGCTGCTGATGGCGGTGACCCTGGGTTCGCAGCTGGCGCTAACCACCCTCGGCCACCATTTTGTCTATCGTCTGCGCGGTGAGTTTGTTAAACGCATCCTCGATACCCAGATTGAACAAGTAGAGAAGATCGGCAGCGCGTCGCTGCTTGCCGGGCTGACCAGCGATATCCGCAATATCACCATCGCCTTTGTGCGCCTGCCGGAGCTGGTGCAGGGGATCATTCTCACCTTCGGCTCCGCGGCCTACCTCGCCTGGCTGTCAGGAAAAATGATGCTGGTGACGGCGCTGTGGATGGCGCTCACCATCTGGGGCGGCTTTGTGCTGGTCTCGCGGGTGTACAAACATATGGCCAGCCTGCGCGAAACGGAAGATAAACTGTATCACGACTATCAGACGGTGCTGGAGGGGCGTAAAGAGCTGACCCTCAACCGCGAGCGCGCGGAGTATGTGTTTAACCAGCTCTACCTCCCGGACGCCCGGGAGTACCGGCACCATATCGTTCGCGCCGATACCTTCCACCTCAGCGCGGTCAACTGGTCGAATATTATGATGCTTGGCGCCATCGGGCTGGTGTTCTGGATGGCCAACAGCCTCGGCTGGGCCGATACCGCCGTGGCGGCGACCTATTCCCTGACGCTGCTGTTTCTGCGCACGCCGCTGCTCTCCGCCGTCGGCGCGCTGCCCACGCTGCTCAGCGCCCAGGTGGCGTTTAACAAGCTGCGTCAGTTCTCCCTCGCCCCGTACCGGGCCGACTTTCCCCGGCCGCAGGCGCATCCTGACTGGCAGACGCTGGAGCTGCGCGATGTCACCTTTCATTATCCGGACCAGCGCTTTGCGGTAGGGCCGCTTAATCTGACGCTGAAGCGCGGCGAGCTGGTGTTTCTGATAGGCGGCAACGGCAGCGGCAAGTCAACGCTGGCGATGCTCCTGACTGGCCTGTACCAGCCAATATCCGGTCAGATCCTCGTCGACGGCCAGCCGCTGGCGGCGGAGAGGCCAGAGGAGTACCGCAAACTGTTTTCCGCAGTGTTTACCGACGTCTGGCTGTTTGACCGCCTGCTCGGGCCGCAGGGCGAGGAGGCCGATCCGGCGCTGGTGGCGACATGGCTGGAGCGTCTGCAAATGGCCCACAAGCTGCAGCTGGAGAACGGAAAGATCGCCGACCTGCGGCTGTCGAAAGGGCAGAAGAAGCGCGTGGCGCTCCTGCTGGCGCTGGCCGAGTCCCGGGACATCATTCTGCTGGATGAATGGGCGGCGGATCAGGATCCGCATTTCCGCCGCGAGTTCTACCAGGTCCTGCTGCCGCTGATGCAGCAGATGGGCAAAACCGTGTTCGCCATCAGCCATGACGATCACTACTTCCAGCACGCCGATCGTCTGCTGGAGATGCGCGCCGGCCAGCTCGCCGAACTTACCGGCGAAGAGCGGGAACAGGCTTCCCGCGATGCGGTGGCCCGTACGGCCTGATTCACAACGCGCGCCCGGAAAAGCCCGGGCGCCGCTGAAATTTTCAGCGTCTACATCGCTGACGGTTATTATTTCCCCCTCCTCGCGCTATGCTTAAGGCTTCCGGCCCGCAGGCCGGCTCACCATTCTCAAAAGGATTGCCCGATCGATGTCCGTTTTGCATAAAAAAAGCGCCCGCTTGCGTGACGAAGAGCGTGCCCGTCTGATTTGGCTCTTGAGCACCGATAAAGCGGTGACTTCCGCGCTGCTGGGCAAACTGACGCTGGCTGAACGATATGATGAAGGGACGCTGGCCGATGACCTGGCCGAAGTGGAAATGCTGGTCTCGCATCTGCCGCCGCCGGATCTCGCCGATGCGCTGGAAGCGCTTCCCTATGACGCCCGCACCGCGCTATGGTGCCTGGTGCCCGACGATAAACGCGGCGAAGTGCTGCTGGAGGCCTCAGAGAACGTCTGGGGCGACCTGATCGACAAGATGAGCGATCCCGAGCTGCTGCAGGCCATGCAGCCGCTGGATATCGATGAACAGGTTTACCTGCTGCAGCATCTGCCGCGCAACCTGACCGGACGGCTGCTGGCGACCCTGCCGGCCGAGAAGCGCGCCCGTATTCGCCAGATTATGCGCTACGCCGACAACAGCGTCGGGTCGATCATGGAGTTTGAGGTCATTACGGTGCGACCGGAGGCCACCCTGGCGGCGGTGCAGCGCTATCTGCGGCGTCTCGGTAAAATGCCGGAAAACACCGATAAGCTGTTCGTTACCACCCGTAACAAGCTGCTGCTCGGCGAGCTGGAGCTGCAGACCATTCTGCTCAATGATGCGCAGAAGCGGGTGGGGGAGGTGATGGAGGGCGACCCGGTCACCTTTCAGCCGCACGAAGAGGCGGAGAAGGTGGCGCGCACCTTCGAACGTGATGACTTGCTCAGCGCCGCCGTCATTGATGCCGACGGCAAGCTGATCGGGCGCCTGACCATCGATGAGATCGTCGATGTGGTTTATGAAGAAACCGATAACGATCTGCGGCGGATGGGCGGCCTGAGCGATGAAGAGGATGTCTTCGCCCCGGTCAGCAAAGCGGTGAAAACCCGCTGGGCGTGGCTGGCGGTCAATCTGTGTACGGCGTTTATTGCTTCCCGGGTCATCGACGGCTTCGAACACACCATTTCACAGCTGGTGGCGCTGGCCTCGCTGATGCCGATCGTCGCCGGGATTGGCGGCAACACCGGCAACCAGACGATCACCATGATCGTCCGGGCGATGGCGCTGCAGCAGATCCAGCCCGGCAGCTTTACCTTCCTGATCCTGCGTGAAATGGGGGTCGCCCTGATTAACGGTCTGGTGTGGGGCGGGATTATGGGAGCCATCACCTGGTGGCTGTATGACGATCCGCAGCTCGGCGGGGTGATGACGCTGGCCATGATGCTCAACCTGCTGATGGCGGCGATGATGGGCGTGATAATCCCGATGGTCATGGTGAAGCTGGGGCGCGACCCGGCGGTCGGCTCCAGCGTGATGATCACCGCCATCACCGACACCGGCGGCTTCTTTATTTTTCTGGGTCTGGCGACGCTGTTTCTAATGTAGCCTGCGCTTTTGCCCGCAGGCGGCGGGGGATGATCGCCATCGCGACAATCCCCGCCAGCACACCGATCGCCAGATTGCTGGTTCCCACCGTCGCGGCGACGGTCACCAGCATCACCAGCGTTTCTGGCCACGGATTACGCGCCAGCTCGCCCGGGCGAATGCTGTGCCAGCTAAAGGTTTTCACCGCCACGATCACCATCACCCCGGCGAGAACCGCCATCGGGATCTTCGCCATCACCTGGCTGAGCGCTGTCACCAGCAGGAGCAGCACCAGGCCGGCGATTACCGTTGAGAGGCGGCTGCGGGCCCGGCCCATTTCCACGTTCACGATAGTCTGGCCGATCATCGCGCAGCCGGCGATGCCGCCATAGCAGCCGGCAAGGATATTGGCGATACCCAGCCCGGCGCTTTCCCGCGATTTGTTCGACGGGGTATGAGTGAGATCATCCACCAGCTTAGCCGTCAGCAATGACTCCATCAGGCCGACAAAGGCGATGCTGAGGGCGCACGGCCAGATTATCTGCAGGGTGGTCAGGTTCAGGGGAACGGTCAGGGCGGTGAACCCCGGCAGGCCGCCGCTCATTGACCCTTCATCGCCGACGGTCGGCAGCTGCTGGCCGGTGGTCGCGGTATAGAGGGTGAGCGCGACGATGGCGATCAGCGGCGCCGGGATAGCCTTAATAACGCGCGGCGCCCACAGGACGATAAGCAGCGTCAGGACGAACAGGCCAACGATTAGCGGTTGTCGACTCCAGAAATGCGGCACCTGAGCAAAGAAAATCAGGATCCCGAGGGCGTTGACGAAGCCGGTCATCACCGCCGGGGGAATAAAGCGCATCAGGCGCGCCATGCCGCACAGACCAAACAAAATTTGAATAATACCCGCCAGAATGACAGCCGGTAAAATGTACCCCACGCCGTGCTGATGCACCATCGGGCCAATCACCAGCGCCACCGAGCCCGCGGCGGCGGTGACCATCGCCGGGCGTCCGCCGAAGACTGACATCGCCAGGCAGAGCACCACCGAAGCAATCAGGCTTACCTGCGGGTCAACGCCGGCAATGACTGAAAACGAAATCACTTCAGGGATGAGCGCCAGGGCGGTGAGCACGCCGGCCAGCACTTCGCGCGTCAGTAAAGACGGGGAGCGGAGGATGGGACGCAGGTTGCCGGAAGCGGCGGGGTCAGAAACTGGGGGCATAAAAAAAGTTCGCAGCTTATAAAAAAAGAGGGAGCGGTGTCAGGCCCTGCTTCCGTGCGGTCTGTCACAAAACCAGGGATGATAGCGCGGAATCTGTCAACGCACCAGTACAAAAAGTGATTTGGTGTATACATTTATTAAACATTTTTATAACGGATCTCAAAACAGAACTTAAAATTTAAACAATATTTAAATTTTTGAGCTTCGGTGGTAACGTGAGGGGTGAGAATCGTATCACCTGCGCTAAATAAAAACAGCGAGTAAAGTAAGGCTCAAATCCGATGAATAAAAAGATGGCCGTACCACGCTCACAGGCGGTTGGTCCCAACAGCACTCGGACCAACACCCGCCATGAGCAAGAGACGGATGTATTGTTGATTGGCGGCGGCATTATGAGCGCCACACTGGGAACCTGGCTGCAGGAGCTTGAGCCAGACTGGTCTATTACCATGGTTGAGCAGATGTCCAGCGTGGCGGAAGAGAGCTCAAACGGGTGGAATAATGCGGGTACCGGCCACGCGGCGCTGATGGAGCTGAACTACACGCCGCAGACCGCCAACGGCATCAATATCGACAAAGCGGTCGACATCAACGAAGCCTTCCATATCTCGCGTCAGTTCTGGGCGCATCAGGTGACGCGCGGCGTCCTGAACAAACCAAAATCTTTCATTAACAGCGTGCCGCACATGAGCTTTGTGTGGGGCGAAGATAACGTCAACTTCCTCCGTGCGCGCTACGCGGCGCTGCAGCAAAGTGAACTGTTCCGCGGTATTCGCTATTCTGAAGACCATCAGCAGATCAAAGCCTGGGCGCCGCTGGTGATGGAAGGCCGCGACCCGCTGCAAAAGGTCGCCGCCACTCGCTCAGAAGTGGGAACCGACGTCAACTATGGTGAAATTACCCGCCAGCTGATCGCCGGTCTGCAAAAGCATGATAATTTCTCCCTACAGCTGGGCACCGTGGTGCGTCGCTTCAAGCGCAACGCCGACAAGAGCTGGACGGTCACCCTGGCGGATGCCGACAATCGTCGTCAGAAGCGGGTCATTAAAGCCAAATTTATCTTTATCGGCGCCGGCGGCGCAGCGCTGACCCTGCTGCAGGAGACCGGCATTCCGCAGGCCAAAGAGTATGCGGGCTTCCCGGTCGGCGGCCAGTTCCTGGTCTGCGAAAATCCGGAGGTGGTGAACCACCATCTGGCGAAGGTCTACGGTCAGGCCGAAGTGGGCGCGCCGCCGATGTCGGTGCCGCACATCGATACCCGTATTATCGACGGTAAACGCGTGGTGCTGTTCGGACCATTCGCCACCTTCTCGACCCGTTTCCTGAAGAACGGTTCGCTGTGGGATCTGCTGGCCTCGACGAATACCTCAAATATTTTGCCAATGCTCAACGTCGGCTTGGACAACTTCGATCTGGTAAAATATCTGATTAGCCAGGTGATGCAGAAAGATAAAGATCGTCTGGCCGCGCTGTGCGAATATTATCCGGAAGCGCGGAAAGAGGACTGGCGGTTGTGGCAGGCCGGTCAGCGCGTGCAGATCATTAAGCGCGACGCGAAGAAGGGCGGGGTACTGCGCCTGGGCACCGAAGTGGTCAGCGATGATGAAGGCACCGTCGCGGCGCTTCTCGGCGCGTCGCCAGGGGCCTCCACCGCGGCGCCTATCATGCTGCAGCTAATGGAGAAAGTGTTTAAAGATAAAGTCAATTCGCCGGAATGGCAGGCCAAGCTGAAGGCGATCATCCCAACCTACGGTATTCGTCTTGACGGCAACCCGGCGGAGATCGAGAAAGCGCTGGCGTGGACCAGTGAAGTGCTGGAACTGAAATATGAGCCAGCCGGGGCGGTGGATGAGGTACCGCAGGCGGAGCTGAAGCCGCTGAGCGGCGGCAAGCCGATGGCGGATATCGCGCTCTGATAAACGCTCTGACAAAAACGGCAGCCTGCGGGCTGCCGTTTTTTATTGCCGTTTGCGCTGTTCGCCTTAGCGGACGACAGCGTTGCCGATAGTCTCGTCGGCGCGCCAGATGCGATATTTCACATCGACATTGCTCGGCGTGTATACCACGACCGGCAGTTTGCTGTTGTAGCGCAGCATGGCGTCATCCCCGAGGCCGGCAGTGACAAATTTCTTCTCTTTTTTGCCGTCCGGGCAGGCCATCATGGTGGATACCGGGCCGCTCAGCTTCTCAAAGACATAGTAATCATAGCCCCAGCCTTCCAGGGTTTTACTTTCCAGTTCCCCGCCGAGACGATGATGGTTGCAGTCGACTTCCAGCGTCTGGCCGATCATCAGCTCAACCTTGAGCGCCGACTCATCCTGCTGCTGCGGCAGCTGAATAACCTGACGCTTCATGCCTTTTTCCGCTTTCGGGAACGGCGCGACTTTTTCCAGCGGCTGGTCTGCGGCCAATGCGCCAGCGGACATGCAGGCGGCGGTCAGCAGAGAAACGGCTAGCGTAGTGATTTTTTTCACGGTTGATCATCCTTTATTTTCGTTCCTGACAGAGATAGCCTATCATCAATCAGCTGAATGTTAAGATTTATTTACCAATTTTTGCAAAATGAATAGTGTTATCTACTGGTAAGACATCGGCCGCGCAGAGCGCAACAGAGGCGCTGGCGGGCCGCCAGCCCCCTGCCGGGAAAGCTATTCATTACGGCTATTTTTCGCTTCCTCAATAAACTCTTCATCGATTTCATCGGTATTGCCGGCATGTTCTCGTCCCGACAGCAGGTTCCAGCAGGCGATAAACAGGGCGGCGATCAGCGGCCCGATCACGAAGCCGTTGATACCGTAGATCTCCATGCCGCCCAGAGTGGCGATAAGGATCAGATAGTCCGGCATCCTGGTATCCTTGCCCACCAGCAGTGGACGCAGAATGTTATCCACCAGGCCAATCACAATCACAAAGAAGCCGACGATAAAGGCGCCCTGCCAAAGCTGGCCGGTGGCGAAGAGGTAGATGGCCGCTGGCACCCAGATAATGGCCGAGCCCACCGCCGGGATAAGCGACAGAAACGCCATCAGCGCTCCCCAGAGAATGCTGCCGTCCAGACCGGCGATCCAGAAGGCAAAGCCACCCAGCGCACCCTGCGCCAGCGCCACGGCGACGGTACCTTTTACCGTGGCGCGGGCCACAGCGGCGAATTTAGCGAACAAATGCTGCTTCACATAGCTTGATAACGGTAGAGACTCGAGGATCAACAGCACCAGATAAGGTCCATCCTTCAGCAGGAAAAACAGCAGATACAGCATGATGCCGAAGCTGACGGTGAAGCCAAAAGTCCCTTTGCCAATCAGAAACGCGCTGCCGGCCAGATACTGACCGCCTTTCAGAGCGGCATCAGAGAGCTGCTGCTGGATCTGCTGCGCGCTATCAAGGTTATGATCGGCGAGGAAGCTTCTGGCCCAGCCGGGGAGATGGGCGAACAGGCTGGCGACCACCGTCGGAAACTGGGTGTCGTTATGCTGCAGTTTGCTGTACACCAGATTGAGCTCGTAGGCCAGCGAGGAGAGAATGATAGCCAGCGGCGTAAAAACGATAAGACAGATAATGACGATGGTCATCAGCGCCGCGAGGCCATTGCGCTCGCCGAGGCGGGTACGGATCTTGTTTTTGACCGGATTAAAAATCACCGCGAGGATCGCAGCCCAAAGGATGGCGGAATAATAGGGTGAGAGAACATCAAAAAAGGCCAGGGTTACAATGAAGACGATAAGGATGAAAAATCCCTTGGTAAGTCCATTAACTCTCATGTTATCCGCTCCTGCTTATGAGTCATACGGTCGAATAATAGATGCTACGACGTAATTTACCATCAGGATAGTCGTACATCTTCACGATACATTGAAGAAAGGGCACAAATTAAGCGAGCGGGCGGCAACAGGGGAAACAGGCATAAAAAAACCAGCCTTAAAAGGCTGGTTTCTGTGGAGTTTTTGGTCGGCACGAGAGGATTTGAACCTCCGACCCCCGACACCCCATGACGGTGCGCTACCAGGCTGCGCTACGTGCCGACGCGTGGGGAACAATATTACCCGTTCCCCAGGCGAATGCAAGCGGGTCACGCGCGATTGATTCATAATTAATCAATCAGTTAGCGATAAAGCGTTTTTCGTCAGTCAGGACCTGCAGCAACAGACTGAGCTGCGGTTTCTGATCTTTAATTTTCTCGCCGTCGCGGCTCCAGGTGGTATAGGTGCCGTTATGGTTGAGGACCACGGTGATGGTCGGGGTGGTGATGGCCAGCGTATCGCCGTTGGCCGCGGTGACCCAGTTACGACGCCGCGCGGCGCTGAACAGATCTTCTCCCTGCGAGTACTCATTGGCCGGCGTCGAAACGTGAAGCAGGCGCTGCATCAGCGTAGTCATCACATCTTTGTTATCGGTCAGGGTGGCAATCTCCTGCGCCGGCGTGCCCGGCCAGTGAATAACCAGCGGCACCTGCAGCTGCTCGCGCGACCAGTCGAACGCGTCGTGTTTCGCATTCAGCGGCTTGCCGTGGCCGCCGGTAATAATTACCACCGTATTATCGAGTTTGCCGGCTTCGCGCAGCGCAGTCAGCACCCGATCGATCTGGGCATCAACGTCGCCTGCCGCCTTGCTGTAGCGGCGGACAAAGCCCTGCTGCTGCGTGTCGTCGAGAGTGGTGCCATTGAGCGAGATCCACGAGAACCAGCGATTCTCATCCTGCGCGTAACGGTCCAGCCAGCCGATCCACTGATTGGCCGTCTGCTCGTCGCTCTGGGTCTTCGCGCTCGGCAGCGAGAAATCGGAGAGCAGCGCCTGGCGATACAGCGGGCTGCTAAACCCATCGGAGGAGAAGAGGCCCAGCTGGTAGCCCTGCTGGTTGAGGGCGGTAATCAGCGCGGCGGGAATACGCGCCGAGAGGACACCGTCCATATAGCCAGGCGAAATACCGTAGAACAAGCCAAACAGGCCGCTGTCGGCGGTATTGCCCGAGCTCATATGCTGGGTAAAGTTAACGTTTTCTTTGGCAAATGCCGCCAGCGCCGGCATGGTCTTTTCAAACCGCGAGTAGTTCAGGTTGTCGACGGTGATCAGCAGCACGTTGTAGCCCGCGCCGAGGTCACGGTAGCGCAGGTTGCTAAGCGGATACTGGACCGATACCGCCTCCGGCGCCCCTTGCTCCACCAGACGACGCTGATAATCCTGGGCGTCGAGCAGGCCATGTTTCTCAAGGAAACGACGGGCGGTCATCGGATAGGAGAGCGGCAGATTCGCCCGCTGCATAGTGATCGGGCGATAGAAATTGGCGTCCGCCCAGATATAGACCAGGTGGCTGCTGACGAACGACAAAAAGAAGAACCAGGCGACCGGGCGGGCGTAATGGCGGCGGCGCGTCAGGCTGCGCAGCTTTTGCCAGCTCCAGGTGGCGAAGAGCATTTCAATCAAAAAGATGACCGGGACGCTGATAAACATCAGCTGCCAGTCGCGCGCCATCTCATTCTGGTCAGGGTTGATGACCAGCTCCCAGACGACCGGGTTTAAGTGCAGATGGAAGCGGGTAAAAACCTCGCTGTCTATCAGCAGCAGCGTCATCCCGGCGGTGGCAAGGATCACCGACAGGAAGCGCATCAGGCGCTGCGAGACCACGATAAAGGTCAACGGAAAGAGGATCAGCACATAGCTGGTAAACACCAGAAAGCTGAAATGCCCGACGAGACTGACGTACGAAAACAGTCGTCCGGCAAGCGTCGTCGGCCAGTCGGCGACAAAAAGGTAGCGGCTGCCGAGCACCATGGCCAACAACATGTTGAACAGGGCGAACCAGTGCCCCCAGCTAACCATCTGGGAGACTTTTTCTCGGTAGGGCTGACGTAGAGTCACCATATACTGTTGCTGTTATCCTTAATGCGCTGGATCGTCGTTAATCGAAGATTGCAAAGCCTGCGCGAAAGAACGGGCGATGGCCTGACGCTGCGCCGGCGCGACGCTACTGTTGATCAGGTTGGTCACCATATTGCCTAACACCATCAGTGAAAGGTCCACCGGGGCTTTGTGTGATTCCAGGACGTTCGTCAGCTCGCTGAGCAACTGTTCGACCTGTTGATCGCTATAGCGGGAAATTTGCGGCATAAACTCAAAATCTGTTTGTTCGTGAAAGGGCAACATATTACCGTAGCAGCAGCTTTTTTTCCGCATTTTTTCGCCGCGGCGCAAAAGCGCATCAATCGACGTTAACGACGTCGAAATGTGTGGCGCCAGTTGCGTCGGCCACCCGGCGGTGGTTGAATACCGCCCGGTTTAAAAGGAGAGTTTAACATGAGTCTGGATATCGACCAGATTGCCCTGCATCAGTTAATCAAACGTGATGAACAAAATCTGGAGCTGGTGCTGCGCGAGTCACTGCTGGAGCCGAACGCGACGGTCGTCGAGATGATGGCTGAACTGCACCGGGTCTATAGCGCCAAAAGCAAAGCCTATGGCTTGTTCAATGAAGAGAGCGAACTGGCCCAGGCGCTGCGCCTGCAGCGTCAGGGGGAAGAAGAGTTTCTGGCGTTTAGCCGCGCGGCGACCGGTCGCCTGCGCGATGAGCTGGCGAAATACCCGTTCGCCGAAGGAGGCATTGTCCTCTTCTGCCAGTATCGTTACCTTGCGGTCGAGTATCTGCTGGTGGCGGTACTCAATAACCTGAGCAGTATGCGCGTCAACGAAGAGCTGGATATCCGCTCGACCCATTATCTGGATATTAACCATGCCGATATCGTCGCGCGCATCGATCTCACCGAATGGGAAACCAACCCGGAGTCGACCCGCTATCTGACCTTCCTGAAAGGGCGGGTAGGGCGCAAAGTGGCCGATTTCTTTATGGATTTCCTCGGCGCCAGCGAAGGGCTTAACGCCAAAGCGCAGAACCGCGGCCTGCTGCAGGCGGTGGATGACTTCGCCGCCGATGCCCAGCTTGATAAATCCGAGCGACAGAACGTGCGCCAGCAGGTCTACGCCTACTGCAACGAACAGCTGCAGGCTGGGGAAGAGATTGAGCTGGAGTCGCTGTCCAAAGAGCTCGCCGGCGTCAGCGAAAAGAGCTTCCAGGAATTCACCGCTGAGCAGGGCTATGAGCTGGAAGAGAGCTTCCCGGCGGATCGCAGCACCTTACGTCAGCTGACCAAGTTTGCCGGCAGCGGCGGCGGATTGACCATTAACTTCGACGCCATGCTGCTGGGCGAACGCGTATTCTGGGATCCCGCCACTGATACCCTGACCATTAAGGGTACCCCGCCGAATCTGCGCGACCAGCTGCAGCGCCGGACGTCAGGCGGCAATTAAGCCCTGTGCCCCGGCGGCGCTACCGCTGAACGGGGACGATCTCCACGCCGCTCTGCACCAACTGTTGGCGCAGCGCGGCGTCGGGTTCTCCATCGACAATCAGCGTACTGGCGAGGCTCAGCTCGCCGATGGCAAAGGCCGACGCGGCGTTGAGCTTCTCCCGGGAGGCCATTACCACGGTTTCTGCCGCCCTGGCCGTCAGCGCGCGCTTGATGCCTGCCTCTTCGTAATCACCGGTGGTGAAACCCGCCCGCGGGTGGACGCCGGTCACCCCCATAAAGAACAGATCGGCGTTGATTCGCGCCATTCCCGCCAGCGTCTCGGCGCCGACGGCGACAACCGAATGTTTGAATACTCTGCCGCCGAGCAGGATCACCTCGATTCGCGGGTGGTCCACCAGCGCCACGGCGATGCCCGGGCTGTGGGTGACCACCGTGCAGCTGAGGTCGGCGGGTAAAAAGCCGATCATCGCCGCGGTGGTGGTGCCGCCATCGACAATCACCACCTGTCCCGGCTGGATCATGGCGGCGGCGGCGCGGGCGACCGCCTGCTTGGAGGCGATCTGCACGCTTTTGCGCGTTTCAATTGGCGCAATGGCGGCGGAAACCGGCAATGCCCCGCCATGGACCCGCTGCAGTTTTCCCTCCGCCGCCAGCTCGCGCAGATCGCGGCGAATGGAGTCCTCGGAGACGTTAAACCGCTGGCTTAGCTCCCCGGACATCACCTGTTTTTCCTCGGTGAGGATCTGGAGGATCTGCTGTTTTCTCTGACTGGCGAGCATCGGTTTTCCTTCATCGAATGATCTTGTTTGTGCACGATTATGCATGTTATGGTGCCTGCTGTCACCTCAAAGGGGAAATAACATGCAAACACACGCACCGCACGTCCGCCACGTTCGCGAGACGCTGCTCTCGGATAACTGGTACACGTTGAAAAAATATACCTTCGAACTGCTGCGTCGGGACGGTCGCTGGCAGGAGCAGAGCCGCGAGGCCTATGACCGGGGCAACGGCGCAGTCATTTTACTCTACAACCGGGAAAAGCGGACGGTGGTCCTGACGCGCCAGTTCCGATTTCCGGTATTTACCCATGGCCACGATGGGTATCTGATTGAGGCTGCCGCCGGGCTGCTGGATAACGCCTCGCCGGAGGCGCGGATCGTTGCCGAAGCGGAAGAGGAGACCGGCTTTCGCGTGACCCGTGTCGAACCCGTCTTCACCGTCTTTATGAGCCCCGGCTCCGTCACCGAAAAACTCTACTTTTTTATCGCCGAATATCAGGCCGATGACCGTCGGGGCGACGGCGGTGGACTGGCGGCGGAAGGTGAGGACATTGAAGTACTGGAGTGGCCGCTGACGCGGGCGCTGCAGGCTATTCGCGATGGCGAGATCATGGATGCTAAAACCATTATCCTGCTGCAACACCTGGCGCTGAATGCCGACACGCTCCTCGCCGGCTGAGCGGCAAGGAGCGGGGAGTTAACGCAGCTCGCGGGCAATGGCGCTGTACATCAGCGCCGCTTCCAACGGCTGAGCGTTGAAGGAAGGTTCCGCCTGCGGCCAGGTCGACCACTGGACGATCACCAGGTGTTCCGCGCGGTTCACCATGATCACCTGGCCGTAGATCCCCAGCGCCCACAGCGACCCTTTAAGCCCTTCCTGCGGCGTCGGCTGTACGTTTTGCGCATTCGCCGGAATCGCGTTATTCCACCACTGATAGCCGTAAATACCCTCCGGATGCGCTGCCGAGACCGAGTTTAGCGCCTTGGTCCAGCTGGCGGCTTGATCGAACCAGCCAGTCGGCACCAGCTGTTTGCCATTGCTTAACCGACCGTCACGGGCGACGAATTCACCAAAGCGGCCCCAGTCTTCAAGGGTGGCGTTAAAGCCGTGGGCGCCGACGTCGTGCTTCCCTTGCTGATAAGCATGCCACACGCCGTCGTAGGCCATCCCGGCCGGCTGCCATAGAGCCTGTTCAAGCCAGGCGGCCAGCGACATGCCGGTGGCGCGCTCCAGGATATCCCCAAGCAGCCAGGCGCCGCCGGAAGAGTAGGACCACTGCTCGCCCGCCGGGTGTTGACGCGCCAGGCCGGTGACGATCTTACGCACGCAGGCATAGACGCCGGGGTGCGCTTCACACTGGGTCAGGCGGGCGAAATGCGACTGCGGGTCGGTGTAGTCTTCATTCCATTCCACCCCGCTGGTGTGTTGAATCAACTGCTTCAGCGTTACGCCGTCCCAGGCGGTGCCTTTCAGTTCGGGTTCATAAACGGTAATCAGGTCATCAAGGGAGTGGATTTTACCCTGTTGAATGGCGATACCGACCAGCGTCGAGACCACCGATTTGCCTACCGAGCGCGAGGTCCACAGGGTAGTGTCGGTATTACCTTCGGCGAGATATTTCCAGGCGACTTTACCATCTTTCAGCACCAGCATACCGCTGACGTTCTCGCGCTTCAGGTAATCCTGCAAATTCCAGGTGTGGCCGTTGAGCGTATAGCGGGCATCGGTCAGTTGTTTTTCAGCGCGCTCCAGCGGCGTCGAGGCGCCGTGGCGGAAGACATCGCCGGCATAGTTGCGATAGTCATTGCGAAAGCCAATCACGCGTGAAGTCTGATCCCAGCTGAGCATGTCTTTGGCCGCGGGTAGCGTTTGATCGTAAGGCGTTGGGCAGACATCCAGCGTCAGGCTGCCGCAGTGTTGCGCCATTGCCGCCGCCGGCAGCGCCGCCAATATTAACGCCAGGGCCAGTGGTTTTCTTATCATTGTCATTTCCTCGTTTGCCATAGATTCGCTGCGCAGTATATAAATCGGCGCGCGCCGGCTAAAATCAGCACATGGGGGATTTTCCCCCTTAAGGGAGAAAAAGGATGAAAACCCTACAGTATTCATTCGCACAGATTGAAGCCTTCGCGACGATTGCTGAGACCGGCAGCCTGTCGCAGGCGGCCATTCGTTTAGCTAAAGACCGGACCACGCTGCGCGATCTGCTGGACTATCTGGAAGATGCGCTGGGCTACCGGCTGTTCAGCCGTGAAGGACGTAGCCTGACGCTAACCGCCGAGGGCGAGCAGCTGTTTCGCCAGGCGCATCTGCTGTTGCGTCAGGCGCAGGCTTTCGAGTCTTTTGCGCAAACGCTGCCGCAAACCGCCGGGCAGGCGCTGCGTCTGGTGTACGATCCCTTCGTGCCGCGTGAATTTCTCTGTGCGCTGGCCGATAACCTGGCCCGACGGCAGATCCGCCTGAGCTGCTGGAGCGCCTCGCGTCGCGAAGCCGAGCAGGCGCTGAGCGATGGCGTGGCGGAGATGGCGATTTGTCAGGCTAACAACCGCACGCTGGGGAGCGAAATGGAGTGGCGGGCGCTCGGCACCGTGGATCTGCGTTTCTACGCGGCGGACAGCCTGTTCCACGACGCTCCGCGGCCGCTGACGCTATTGAATCTTTCGTTGACGCCGCAGTTAGTGATGCACCGGCGCAGTGACGATCAAATCGCCCGCCGGCTGCAGATTTCCGGCCATACGCTGTATATGAATGAGATTACCCTGTTGCGCCATGCGCTGGAGCAGGGGAGGGGCTGGGGGTTTTTACCGGACCATTTGCGGCCAGGCGAGTGGCAGGGAGTCAGTGAAATCGCGACGGAGGTCGGCAGTCAGGGGCTGAACGTCACTATGGTGATGCTCTGGCTGCCCGGAATGAATAAGCATCGGATGCTTAGCGACATCATGCACGAGGCGCCGGAGCTTTGGCAGCGCAGATAACAAAACGCCCCGGAGCCTGAGACCCCGGGGCGCTTGCCATACAACTTGCTATCGGCGATTACGCGCGAACGAAGTCGATGTGAGTCAGTTTCGGCTTGAACGCGTGGCGCTGAACAGCCTGAACTTTGACTTTTTCTTCTTTGCCATCAACAACGACGGTCAGAACTTCGCTGTAAAACTCAGCTTTGTCCTGCATGTTCCATACTTTGTCGTGGTCCAGTTCGATAGCAACCGGAGCAGCTGCGCCACCGTAGATGATTGCCGGGAACTTGTTAGCTGCGCGCAGGCGGCGGCTCGCACCCTTACCCTGCTCTTTACGTACTTCTGCGTTGATAGTAAACATTGATGTCTCTCTATATATAAAGCCTGCTACAGGCGACCCAGCAACAGGCGGATTATCTGCTTTGCGAATGCAAAAGCGGGCGGCATTATAGCCGCCAAACGACACCCGGGCAATCAAAACCTCAGCTTTCCGGTAATTAACGCAGCTCGTTGGCGCGACGAAAACGCCCCTGATAATCGAACACTTTTTCCCGCACCTGCCAGTACTGCCCCTTCATGCGGGCGACGACAAAGTCCGGATGGCGCAGCAGCGCCTGCTGGGTCACGATATCCGCCGGCGTTATCCAGCGCAGCGGCACCCCGGGGGTGCGGGTATGCGGGCGAATAAACAGTTGTTCGAAGGCGGTGCGCTGGGCGGGGGTCTGCAGACGGAAGCGCTCACTGACATCCGCCCCGTCTTCATCGTAATAGGTGATTTTTAGCCACGGACCCTTCTCGTCGCCACCGTGCTGCAGGGCCATGCCGCTGCAGCGCAGCACCAGCGCGTCCTTCAGCTTCAGCGCCGCCTTCAGCATATCGTCCGGGTCAACCAGTATAGTGTCGCACTCCCGGCAGCGGCGGGCGGCGATGTCGTTTTCCGCATTACACTGCGGGCAGTTTTTAAAGCGAAAGCGGAAGTCGCACTGTTCGCGGTGGCCGTCGTCATCTTCGAACCACCCCTGGCAGCGGCGGCCAAAGTGTTCAATCAAGGTGCCGTCGGCGGTGGTTTTGCCCCAGAAGGTATTGGCGAAGCCGCAGGCCGGGCAGAAGACCTGCACCGGCACGTTGTCGCTTTTGCCCTTCGGCGTCCCCACTTCCGGGGCATAAAGGTCATGCGGATTGCCGGCGTAGTCGAGGATCAGACAGTCGGTTTTCCCCGGCGCCAGGCGCAGACCGCGGCCAACGATCTGTTGGTAAAGACTCACCGACTCGGTGGGGCGGAGGATGGCGATCAGGTCGACGTGCGGGGCGTCGAAGCCGGTGGTCAGCACCGCGACGTTCACCAGATAGCGATACGCCTGCGCTTTAAAGGCCTCGATGATGCGATCCCGCTCCGGCCCAGGCGTTTCGCCGGTGATCAGCGCCGCCTGGCCTACCGGCAGCAGGCCGGTCACTTCCCGGGCGTGTTCCACGGTGGCGGCAAAGATCATCACCCCTTTGCGGTTTTCGGCGAACTCCACGATCTGGCTGACAATATGCGGCGTGATACGCTGTTGTTTTTTCAGCTCATGGTTAAGATCGGCTTCGCTGAACAGGCCGTTGCTTTGCGCCTGCAGGCGACTGAAATCGTACTGCACCACCGGCATATCGAGGCGCTCCGGCGGCGTCAGATAGCCGTGTTTAATCATATAGCGCAGCGGTAGCTCATAGATGCAGTCGCGGAACAGGGCCTTTTCATCGCCGCGCACCATCCCATGATAATGGAACTGATAGATCCAGCCCTTGCCAAGGCGGAACGGCGTGGCCGTCAGGCCGAGCAGCCGGATCTGCGGATTGACCTGCCGCAGGTGACCGATGATCTGCTGATATTGGCTGTCGTCATCATCGCTGATGCGGTGGCATTCATCGACGATGAGTAGCGAAAATTCGCTGCGAAACTGGTCGAGATTGCGTGCCACCGACTGCACGCTGCCGAACACCACTTTGCCGTGGCTCTCTTTTCGCTGCAGACCGGCGGCGAAGATATCCGCCTCGAGGCCAAGGGCGCAGTATTTGGCATGGTTCTGCGCCACCAGCTCTTTGACATGGGCCAGCACCAGCACGCGGCCGCGCGCCAGCCTGGCAAGCTCGGCGATCACCAGACTTTTGCCCGCGCCGGTGGGCAGGACAATCGCCGCCGGCTCGGTATGGCGACGGAACCAGGCGAGGGTGGCATCGACGGCTTCTTGTTGGTAAGGACGTAATGTAAAAGTCATGAATTCACGGGGCTAATTAACTGGCGAATAGTATGCCATGAATCTTTTCCCTTGAGTGGTGTTAAGAGCCCGTTATACTAGCCGGTGAAATTCTTCTTTTTCGGGCGATTTGCCCGCTCCAGCACTATGACAGGCTAAAAAAATCTCATGCGACTTGATAAGTTTATCGCTCAGCAGCTGGGCGTCAGCCGGGCTATTGCCGGGCGTGAAATTCGCGGCAGCCGCGTTACCGTGGACGGCGACATTGTGAAAGATGCCTCTTTTAAGCTCCAGCCGGAGCACGAGGTGGAGTATGACGGAAATACGCTGACCCAGCAGAATGGCCCGCGTTACTTTATGCTCAACAAGCCGCAAGGGTACGTCTGTTCCACCGACGATCCCGATCATCCGACTATCCTTTATTTCCTCGACGAGCCGGTGGCGCATAAGCTGCACGCCGCCGGACGGCTGGATATCGACACCACCGGGCTGGTGCTGATGACCGATGACGGCCAGTGGTCGCATCGCATTACCTCGCCGCGCCACCACTGTGAAAAAACCTATCTGGTGGCGCTGGAAAGCCCGCTGGCGGAAGGGACCGCGGAGCTGTTCGCCAAAGGCGTCCAGCTGCATAACGAAAAAGATCTCACCAAACCGGCGTTGCTGGAAGTTATCACTCCGACCGAAGTGCGCCTCACCATCAGCGAAGGCCGCTACCATCAGGTGAAACGCATGTTCGCCGCCGTGGGCAACCACGTGGTTGGCCTGCATCGGGAACGCATCGGCGACATCCTGATGGATGAATCGCTGGCGCCGGGTGAATATCGTCCGCTGACGGAAGCGGAAATCGCCAGCGTGGGCGCCCCGCAGCCACGGAGTAAAACGTGACGCTGAAGCAGAATTCTTCACTGGGGATTGTGTTTATCCTTGGCCTGCTGGCCATGCTGATGCCGCTGTCTATTGATATGTATCTTCCGGCCCTGCCGGTGATCGCCGCCCAGTATAACGTCCCGGACGGCAGCGCGCAGATGACGCTCAGCACCTATATCCTCGGCTTTGCGCTGGGTCAGCTGCTGTACGGCCCGATGGCGGACAGCCTTGGCCGCAAGCCGGTGATCCTCGGCGGGACGCTGGTCTTCGCGGCGGCGGCGGTAGCCTGCGCCCTGTCGCAAACCGTCGATATGCTGATTGTCATGCGTTTCTTCCACGGTCTGGCAGCCGCGGCGGCCAGCGTGGTGATTAACGCCCTGATGCGCGACATCTATCCGAAAGATGAGTTTTCGCGCATGATGTCGTTTGTCATGCTGGTCACGACCATTGCGCCGCTGGTGGCGCCGATGGTCGGCGGGGCGGTGTTGGTCTGGTTCAGCTGGCATGCCATCTTTTGGATCCTCGCCCTGGTGGCCCTGCTGGCCTCGCTGATGATCGGCCTGTTTATCCGCGAAACGCTGCCGGCTGAAAGGCGTCAGCCGTTCCATCTGCGCACCACGCTGGGTAACTTTGCCACGCTGTTCCGCCACAAGCGGGTACTGAGCTATATGCTGGCGAGCGGCTTTAGCTTCGCGGGAATGTTCTCTTTCCTTAGCGCCGGTCCCTTTGTCTACATCAATATAAACCACGTCGCGCCTCAGCACTTTGGCTACTATTTTGCGCTGAACATCGTTTTTCTGTTTCTGATGACCATGTTCAACAGCCGGTTTGTGCGGCGGGTAGGGGCGTTGTGTATGTTCCGCGCCGGGCTGTGGATCCAGTTTGCCATGGCGGTGTGGATGGTGGTCTGCGCGCTGCTGGATGTCGGCTTCTGGTCACTGGTGATCGGCGTAGCGGCCTTTGTCGGCTGCGTATCCATGGTGTCGTCTAACGCCATGGCGGTGATCCTCGATGAGTTTCCGCATATGGCGGGCACTGCTTCGTCGCTGGCGGGGACTTTCCGTTTCGGTATCGGGGCGATTATCGGCGCGCTGCTGTCGATGGCGACGTTTACCACCGCCTGGCCGATGCTGATCTCTATTGCCTTCTGCGCAACCTGCTCTCTTTTCTTCTCGCTTTACGCATCCCGGCGGCGAAAAATCGCACGCTAGGTCACATTTTCAGGGGCGAAATCGCCCCTTTCTTGATGCATGTCAACCGCAATGGGCTTCAGGGTTCTGCGATTTGTTTCCTTTATGTAAAATCAATTAGTGTAAAAAGTCGCATTGTTGCGATAAAAAAGTTGTTTTGGATCACAGAAACGGGTACATATAGCGCCAATCGGCTCGCCGGGTATAAAAAATAAAGCGCTGGATTATAAGCGCTTAACCCTGGTCCGCCGCCGCTGTAAACGTTTTCTGCCTCAAGGCAGGACTATTTGTCAACAGTGTGTTAATATTGATGTAAATTTATTGTGAAGCCTTTTGCTTCCGGGGAAACCAAGTGAATACACAACAACTCTCTATCGTACACCGTCTGCCGCAGAGCTATCGCTGGCTGGCCGGTTTTGCGGGTTCCAGAGTTGAACCGATTCCGCAAAACGGCGCGCAGAACGAGAACAGTCTCGTTGCCCTGAAATTGCTGAGCCCGGACGGTGAGAAAGCCTGGCCGGTGATGCATAAGCTCAGCCAGGCGTTAAGCGACATCGAAGTCGACTGTTCCGTGCTGGAGTGCGAAGGCGAACCCTGCCTGTTCGTTAACCTGCAGGATGAGTTTGCCGCCACCTGTCGTCTGAAAAACTTTGGCGTGGCCATCGCCGAGCCCTTCTCCGGCAATAACCCTTTCTGACCGTCAGCTTAGCGCCAGCAGCTGGCGGGTATACTCATGCCGGGGTGCGCTGAAGACGGACTTGCACTCGCCCTGTTCGACCACCTCTCCCTGACGCAGCACCATCACCTGGTGACACAGCGCCCGCACCACGCCTAAATCATGGCTGATAAAAATATAGGCCAGCTGATGCTTTCGCTGTAAGGCTTTCAGCAGGTTCAGGATCTGCGCCTGAACGGTTTTGTCCAGCGATGAGGTCGGTTCATCGAGGACGATCAGCTGCGGTTTGACGATCAACGCTCTGGCGATGGCGATACGCTGTCGCTGGCCACCGGAGAACGCCGCCGGATAGCGCTGGCGGCTGGCCGGGTCGAGGCCGACCTCCTGCATGGCAAGGATCACCGCCTGTTCGCGTTCGGCCGCCGTCAGCGTCGGCTGGTGGACGCGCAAGCCTTCCTCAATGATCTGCTGCGCCGTGAGGCGCGGATTGAGCGACGAGTTCGGATCCTGAAAAACCACCTGCATCTGTCGGCGCAGCGGTAGCAGCTGTCGGCGGTTACGCCCCTGAATCGGCTGGCCGGCGAAGGTTATCTTGCCCCCGGACGGGATCAGGCGCAGCAGGGCCAGGCCGGTGGTACTTTTACCGGAACCCGATTCCCCCACCAGGCCCAGCGTCTCGCCGGCGCGCAGCTGAAAGCTGAGGCTGTTGACCACCCGATGATGATCGATCACCCGACGCAGGATCCCTTTGCGAACGGGAAACGCCACCTTTAAATCGTCCGCCTGCAGCAGCACCGGGGCATCGGCGGCCAGCGGCACCGGCTCCCCGTCCGGCTCGCTATCCAGCAGGCGTTGGGTGTAGGGATGCGCTGGCGCGCTGAACAGCGCCCGACAGTCATTGTGTTCCACGCAGCGGCCGTTCTGCATAACCGCCACCCGGTCAGCCAGCTGGCGGACGATGCTCAGGTTATGAGTGATAAACAGCAGCCCCATGTTCAGCTCCTGCTTCAGCTCGCGCAGCAGTTGCAGAATTTGCGCCTGCACCGATACGTCCAGGGCGGTAGTCGGCTCGTCGGCGATCAGCAGCTCCGGGCGCGTCAGCAGCGCCATGGCGATCATCACCCGCTGGCGCTCTCCACCGGAGAGCTGATGCGGATAGTCCGCCAGCCGCCGCGGCGCCTGACGGATCCCGACGCGCTCCAGGCAGTCGAGGATCTCCCCGCGCGCCTCCTGTTTGCGCATTCCCCGGTGTAACGACAGCACCTCGTAGAGCTGTTTTTCCAGGGTGTGCAGAGGATTGAGCGATACCATCGGCTCCTGAAAGATCATCGCGATCCGGTTGCCGCGCACGCCGCGCAGGGTCGCCTCATCCGCATGCAGCAGCGACTGGCCATGAAAACGGATGTCACCGCTGGGGTAGCTGGCCGGGGGGGTAGGGAGCAGCCGCAGCACCGACAGGGCGGAGATGCTCTTACCGGAGCCGGATTCGCCCACCAGGGCCAGCGTTTCGCCGACCGCCACCTCGAGCGACAGATTGTGCACCACGGTCTGCGTCTCACCCTGCTGGCGAAAGGCAATAGAGAGATTGTCGATAGCTAATAGCGGGTGGGTCATATTACACCGCCTTACTCGGGTCAAAGGCGTCGCGAACCGCTTCACCGATAAAAATCAGTAGCGTCAGCAGCACGGCGACGGAGAGAAATGCGGCAATGCCCAGCCAGGGCGCCTGCAGGTTGTTTTTGCCCTGCAGCAGCAGCTCGCCGAGGGAGGGCGAGCCGAGCGGCAGGCCGAAGCCGAGAAAATCCAGCGACGTCAGGGTGGTAATGGAGCTGCACAGGATAAAGGGCAGGAAGGTGAGGGTCGCCACCATCGCGTTGGGCAACATATGCCGCAGGATGATCTGCCGGTCGCTAACCCCTAACGCCTGCGCCGCCCGAACATAGTCGTAGTTGCGGGTGCGGAGAAATTCCGCGCGCACCACGCCCACCAGCGTCATCCAGCCAAAGAGAACGGTGATTGCCAGCAGCCACCAGAAGCCCGACTGCACGACGCTGGAGAGCAGGATGATCAGGAACAGCGTTGGCATGCCGGACCAGACTTCGATAAAGCGCTGTCCCCACAGGTCGATTTTACCGCCGTAGTAACCCTGTATCGCTCCGGCCAGCACCCCCAGCACGCTGGAGAACAGCGTCAGCAGCAGACCGAAGAGCACCGAGATGCGTGTCCCATAAAGGATCCGCGCCAGCACATCGCCGCCGTTGGCGTCGGTGCCGAGCCAGTTGCTGGCCGAGGGCGGCGATGGAAAGGGAACCGTGCTGGCAAAATTAATTGTCGTCGCGCCGAAGCGCACTGGCGGCCATAGCGCCCAGCCGTGAGTCGCCAGCTGCTGCTGCAGCCAGGGATCCTGATAGTCGGCGGCGGTGGCGAACGCGCCGCCGAAGGTTTGCTCGGTGTAGTTTTTTAACACCGGGACGTACAGCTGGCCCCGGTACTGCACCAGCAGCGGGCGGTCGTTGGCCAGCAGCTCGGCGCCCAGGCTGCAAAGGAAGAGAATTAAAAACAGCCACAGCGACCAGTAGCCGCGACGGTTGTGGCGAAAGCGCGCCCAGCGGGCCTGATTAACGGGACTGAAGAAAGACATTAGCGGCCCTCAAAATCAATGCGCGGGTCGACCAGCGTATAGCTGATATCGCTGACGATATTCAGCAGCAGGCCAATCAGAGTGAAAATATAGAGCGTGCCAAACATCACCGGATAGTCGCGGGAGACCGTCGCTTCATAGCCCAGCAGACCCAGGCCGTTTAGCGAGAACATCACTTCGATCAGCAACGAGCCGGTAAAGAACATACTGATAAAGGTGGCCGGGAAGCCGGCGATTACCAGCAGCATGGCGTTACGGAACACGTGTCCCCAGAGGATCTGTTTCGCACCAACGCCTTTGGCGCGGGCGGTGACCACATACTGTTTGCGGATCTCGTCGAGGAAGCTGTTTTTGGTCAGCATAGTCAGCGCGGCAAAGCCGCCAATTACCGTCGCCAGCACCGGCAGGGTGATGTGCCACAGGTAGTCGAGGATCTTCTGATACCAGGGGAGGGTGTCGAAATTTGGCGAGACCAGACCGCGCAGCGGGAAGAGGTCGAAATAGCTGCCGCCGGCAAAAATCACGATCAGCAGGATGGCGAACAGAAAGGCAGGGATCGCATAGCCAATGATAATCAGTGTACTGCTCCAGATATCAAAGCGGCTGCCGTTGCTGACCGCTTTGCGGATGCCCAGCGGAATGGAGACCAGATAGATAATCAGCGTGCTCCACAGCCCGAGGCTCACCGAGACCGGCAGGCTGTCTTTAATCAGCTGCAGCACGGAGGCGCTGCGAAACAGGCTGTCGCCGAAATCAAAGCGCAGATAATCGCCCAGCATCTTCAGATAGCGTTCGTGCAGCGGTTTATCGAAGCCGTAGCGGTGGGTGATCTCGGCGATGACTTCCGGGTCGAGGCCGCGCCCGCCGCGATAGTGACCCTCGCTGATATTGCCTGCGCCGGTGCGGGCATGGCTGGCGCCCATCCCGCCGTCGCCAGCCCCCGGCATCCCGCCGCGCTGATTAAACTCGATGGCGGCGATGGCCTGATCGACCGGGCCGCCAGGCGCGATCTGGACAATAAAAAAGTTAATGGTGATGATGGCCCACAGGGTGGGGATGACTAACAGCAAACGGCGGATCAGGTAGCTGCCCATGGGATGTCCTTAGCGTCTGTCCGCGGGGAGGGTGGCCGCTTTGTTCACGTCGTACCACCAGGTATCGAGGCCGGACGAATAGATGGGGCGGGTCGCGGGGAAAGAGAACTTATTCCACCACGCGGTGCGGTCCTGCGCCATATACCACATCGGCAACATGTAGTTATTCCAGGTCAGCACACGATCCAGCGCCCGACCGAGAGGGATCAGTTTCTGCTTATTGCCCTGCCACTGCAGGATCTGCGCAATCAGCTTATCCACTACCGGGCTTTGCACCCCCGGCGCGTTGTAGCTGGAGTGAATATAGTCGGACGCCCAGGAGATTTGCAGGTCGGTCCCCGGCCAGGGCATGGCGCGCCACAGGCTTGGCATCATGTCGTAATCCCGGCTGCGGCGGCGGTTGCTGTACTGCGAATTATCAACCTGACGAATATCCATGACGATCCCCAGACGCTGTAGGTTGTGCTGAAACGGCAGCACCCAGCGGTCATTGCCCCCGGCCGGCAGCAGTAGCTCAAAGCGCAGCGGCTTGCCGGTGGCGGCGTTGACCCGGCGCTGGTTCTTCACCGTCCAGCCCGCCGCATTGAGCAGGGCGTCGGCTTTGAGTAAGTTGGCGCGATCGAAGCCATCGCCGCGGGAGACCGGCGGCTGGTAAACCTGGCTGAAGAGCTCCGAGGGCAGTTCGTTTTTCATCGGCGTCAGCAGGGCCAGCTCGGCTGCGTCGGGCAGGCTGCGGGCGGCATATTCGGTGTTCTGGAAATAGCTGTTGGCGCGCTGATAGGCGCTGTAAAACAGCGCCTTGTTCATCCATTCGAAATCGAACGCCAGGGTAATGGCCTGCCGCACCCGGCGATCGGCAAAAATCGGGCGCTGAATATTGAACGCCAGCCACTGGGTATCCTGCGCCGAGGTATTGGTATGCTCATCTTTAATGATGTAGCCGCGGCTGAAGTTGCGACCGACGTAGCGGGTAGCCCAGTTTTTGGCGACGGTCTCTTCCCGGCGATCGACGGCTCCCGCTTTAAAGGCTTCGAAAGCGACATTGTCGTCGAGATAATAGTCATAGCGCAGCGTATCGAAATTCCAGCGACCGCGGTTGACCGGCAGGTCGGCCGCCCAGTAGTCGGCGACCCGGGAATAGGTAATATATTGCCCCATTCGCCAGGCGCTGATGCGGTATGGCCCGCTGGCCAGCGGCGGCTTCGACAGCGGGTCGCTGAGTTTGTGCTGGCGCCAGAACGCCTCGGGCATCACCGGCAGGCTCAGCAGACTCAGCATGTTCTCTTTGCCGGGCTGGCCGAGGTCAATACGCACGGTCAACGGCGTGATGGCCTTCACGGTGGTGCCTTTATAAAACAGGCGAAACTGCGGCACCCCTTCGGTCATAAACTTGTTGAAGGTAAACGCCACATCGCGGGCGGTGATCGGCGTGCCGTCATGGAAGCGGGCGCGCGGGTTGAGCGCGATCTCCATCCAGGAATAGTCCTCGGCATAGCGCGCCCGCTCGGCAATCAGCGGGTAGTAGCTGCCGGGCTCATCATCCGAGGTGGTGAACAGGGTATCGTAGAGCGCCTCCGTGCGTACCGCGGGGTTGCCGCGCAGCGCATAACGGTTGAAGTTATCAAAGGTGCCGATCGCCGCCAGGGTGAGGGTGCCGCCTTTCGGCGCCCTGGGATTGACGTAATCAAAATGACTGAAACCGGCGGCGTATTTCGGTTCGCCGATAATCGCGAAGGCTACGCTTTCCTGAATGGTTTGCGCCTTAGCGTCCAGGCTAAACAGAGCCAGCAGAATCAGAAAGAGGCGCGCATACATAGGCGGCAGAATACCCTGTCATGGCCGGCCCCCATGGCCGACATCCGTTCCCGCATCATAAGTGAGACTTAGCGCGTTGTGAAATAGTTCGCGGGTTCATCGTGCGCAGCCACCAGCCCGGCCAGCGACAGCGGTCGGCTGATCCAGTACCCCTGCAGGAAATGAACGCCCTGGCCGCGAAGCCACTCCGCCTGTTCCTGGGTCTCCACCCCTTCGGCGACGGTCATTAATTTCAGCCGGCGGCTGAGGGTCAGTACCGCATCCAGCACCGGCGAGGTTACTGTTTCAGTACCAATCGCCTGCACAAAACCGCGATCGATCTTCAGATAATCGAAGTTATAGCGTTCGAGATAGATCAGCGCGCTATGCCCGGTGCCGAAATCATCAATCGCGATTTCGAATCCCTGGCGGTGGAGCCAGGCGAAGTTAGCCATCGATTTTTCTTTATCAATCATCGCCCGCTCGGTTACCTCCAGCACCACGTGAAAGTGGTCGGCGGGCAGCGCGGCGGCGAAGCGCAGCATATCGTCGCGGAAGCTGTCGGCCTGCAGATGGGCAGGGGAAATATTCAGCCCCAGCTTCACGCCGCGCGGCAGAATACGCTTCAACACCGCAGCGTCGCTGGCGATCAGCGCGAGCAGGTGATGGGTTAGCGGCACGATCATCTGCTGGGTTTCGGCCAGGTTAATAAAAACGTCGGGCGGAATTTCACCAACCACCGGATGGCGCCAGCGCATTAGGACCTCCACGCCGCTGATACGTAGAGTCTGTGCATTAACCACCGGCTGATAAACGATGTAGAACTGGTTATTTTTGATCCCCAACAGAATAGATTTTCGCGGATCCGATTTGATCGTCAGCACGTAATAGCAGAGCAGCCCCGCCAGCAGGCCGCAGACGACCCCGAGCAGCAGAGCAAACTGCGTATTTTCCGCCAGCCAGCTGTTGGCATACAGGTAGACCTTCAGCGGTAAGCCCTCGATCTGTGCCTGGCGGATCGGCACGTTATGCAGCGTTTGCGGATCCACCAGCCGATTACTGAAGGTGGAGATAGCGGTGTGATCGATGGCCAGCGCAATGCCGCTGAAATCGTTTTGCCGTGCGGAATAGAGGATATACGGTGTGAGATTAGCGTTAATCGACACGAAAATGCCGCTGTTTTGATCGCCGGGTTTACCTACCCACAGCGCCAGCGCCGCGCTCTTCGGCATCATCGGCGTGCCTGGTAAAATCGCCATAGCAACGGGTTTGCTGATATCGATGGCCGGGATCAGCTGGCTGAGGGGCGTATTCATGGCTCCCGTAGCCGATGAGCAAAAGGCGATGCCGTTTTTGACCAGCAGGAAAGCGCGGACGTTGGGGCTGAACGCGGCGTGGGAGGTAAGCCCGGAGTCAATATTCTCGCAGGGCTGGTCCACCAGCGGCTGCAGGCCGTCAATGGTCTGGCGCAGGTCGTGAAAATAGCTTTTCAGATAGGTATTAACATTGTTGATAATGGCGTCGAAACGCTCGGCCCGGTTATGGTAGATCACCATAAACTGAATGCTCCCGGCCAACAGCGCGACGATGATCCCCACGCTCAGGCTGGTTAACCAGGTTTTACGCTGGGGCGAAAAGTAGCGAGTAAGCATAGCCAGATTCTTTCCGTATTATTGAAGCGCATCAACGGAGTGTCGGTCGTCGTTTTTCTCATTCCCACTTAAAAGACATAGCTTATTTTGCGACGTTGAGAACCAGGTGGCAAAAAAAAACACTGCCTGGGGCAGTGTTTTTTATCCCGCAGCCAGCCAAGGGATAACCGGCGGCGGTGGAGGACAGTTTACGAGCGGCTCAGGACTCGACGCGCTTCATTGTAGCGCTTTTTCCAGTATGGCTCATCCATGCTGGAGATAGTCACCCCGCTGCTGGTGGAGGCGTGAACAAACTGGTTGTTGCCGAGGTAGATCCCGACATGGCGGCCGGTAGAGCCGGCGCGAAACAGAACCAGATCGCCTGTACGCAGTTGGGCACGGGAAATCGATTTTCCGGTTTCCTGCTGTTCAGAGGTTGAACGCGGCAGTTCCAGACCAAATTGTTCGCGGAAGGTGCGCTGCACAAACGCTGAGCAGTCGATACCCTTGCGGGTGCTGCCGCCGAGGCGGTAACGCACGCCTTTCCAGCTGGCATACTGATCCATTAAACGGGACTTTACGTCCAGGTTACGGACCATCGTTTCAAATTCATCCTGAGAGGCTTGCAGTGATGATAAATCGCCACTACCCACAGCATGCGTCTCAGAATGCATATTCCTGGCGGTACTTGTTGAACTACACGCGGAAAGCAGAACCGCTACTGCAATCGCGGGGGCTACCCGCAAGATATATCTCAAAATCGGCTGAGATTTGACCATGCTGTTTATTTTCCCTTGTTGTCCTTAACGACAATGTCGTTATAAAAAATGCCAAACGTGTTAGAGCCTAAATACCCATCCGCAATGAGACAATTCCTTAAGCTTAAATTTGTGCAGTCACGCACAATTTTATTCATGCCCTGAATTAATGCTGCGGAAAAGGCAAAACGAGAACGAGATTACCCTATCAAACGCCGCATGGCGAGCGGTTTTGCGCGATTTCTTATAAGTATTTTGGTGACAAAAAGTGAATCATCGGGAAAGGCCAAAATTACGGCAATATCGGGCAAAAAACAGACAATTCCTTCATTTGTCACGGGATTAATGTGACAAGAAGATGAACGTCATGTTGAAAAAAGGGAAAATGTAAAAAGGGACCCAAAAGGTCCCCTTATAGTTAATGACTCTGGCGGCTGCCGGAGACATTATTTGGCCGATATTCTGCTGGGTAAGTAGCGATCGAAAAAGGCGATCAATTTATCGCTCAGCGGGGTCATCAATACCCAGGGCGCGCCGATCAGCACGGCGGTCAGGGAGCCGACGGCAATATCGCTAAACCAGTGGGCGCCAATCATTACCCGCGGGAAAGCAAAGACCACGAAGATAATCAGCGCGACGCCCAGCGCGCGACGGCCAAAATAGCGCCACATAAAGCTGGCGAAGATCAGCAGCATCATCCCATGATCGCCAGGGAAGCTGTCCTTCGACGCATCCTTAGTGGGGAAGTTAACGACGTCGCTGACGCGGGTAATATCGCTAAAAAACAGCGACGGGCTGGCGCGCTGTACCGGCATCAGGTGTTGTGCGAGCTGGTTGATGATCACCGCCGCCAGCAGCATCACCAGGCCCATGATGGCGATCTGACGACGGCCTGCAGTCGGCGCCTTTAGCCAATAGCTCAGCATCAGGCAGCCCATCGCCAGCAGCGAACAGGCGTCGAAGGCGCGATTGTTGATGATCGCCAGCAGCCAGGCATAAGCATGGCTGACGCTGACGCCATGGTTAAAGAAATGGAAGATCGCGGAGTCGACCGGCAACCACGCGCCATGGTTGGCTGGCAGATACCAGGAGCAAAATAGCGCTACACCCGCGATGTTAAGCAGCAGGATTAAAGGAATTCGGTTTTTCATCATAGCCATTGCGATTTTGTGACAGTCGGCGGCAACCTTAGCCGCCTTAACTTAAACGAAGCCTCAACAACGTGGTCTGGAGTGCGTTCCAGTCGGCTTCATTCGCGGAAATAAGCTCGATCCGGCTATCGGGCGGAGCGACGCTGAGGGTCTCGATATGGAGATCCTCCCCCTGACGGTTGATTCGCACCGCCCCCTCGGCAATGCGCATCACGCCTTTAACGCGCCCCACTGGCGCCAGCCTGGCCCATTCGAGCAGGCCGATGGTGTCAAAAACCGTCTCCGCGTCGAAGATCCAGCCGCAGCCCTGATAGCCCTGGCCATTGTTGAGATGTCGGCGCCAGCGCTGGTGTTCCGCCAGGCTGAGCGCGGCGAGGCCGGAAGTGGGGGGATGGCGGTGGGCGTGCTCCGCGCTCGCCGGCAGCGGGGCGGTGTTCCGTCGTGGCTCATCGAGCAGGGTCAGATCGATATTGCCCTGGATTGCCGACACCTTGCGACGCTCGCCGCCACAGCGCTGCCACCAGTCGGCCAGCGCCCGGGCGCTTTCGGCGGTTTCCCGATCACTTTTATTAGCCACAATGATGTCCGCCGCGGCCAGCTGATCGCGGAAGTTGTCGTTGCTGACGGCTCTTTCATCCAGCAGCTGGCGGGGATCGAGGATGCACAGCGTGGCGCGCAGATCGATCCAGGGCTCATACACCGCCGCGGTGAGGATATCGAGGATCTGCTTTGGGTGGCCCAAACCGGTGGGTTCGATCAGCAGGCGATCGGGTTTGCCCTGGCGCAGCAGGGTGTTCAGCCCAACCTGCATCGGCAGGCCATTGACGCAGCACATGCAGCCGCCGGGGATCTCTTTGAGCAGGGCGCCGCTGTCGGCCAGCAGCGCGCCGTCTATCCCGACTTCGCCAAACTCGTTAACCAGTACGGCCCATTTTTCATCCGCAGGCTTCTGCGCCAGCAGATGAAGAATCGAGGTCGTCTTACCGCTGCCGAGAAAGCCGGTGATCAAATTGGTTCTGGTCACTCTTTTCTCCAGGATAAATGTAATGTTGTAACAGTTACGCCTATCCTGACGAAAAAAGGAGGAAAAGAGAAGTCCTGAGGCGGACAGAAGAGAATTCTGTCCGCATAAGCGCAAATATTGTTAAGAATTCAGCGCGCGGGCGACGGCCTCGCGGGCGCCGTGCGTCGCCAGCTGTTGCCAGGCGGCGCGGATCCCGGCGACAAACTGGGCGTTGTGCGGCAGGTCGCGGCCAAATATTTCCTCCAGCCCCAGCAGGGCGTCGACGCGCTGCTGCTCATCGCTCTGGGCCACCCGCTGCCGGATCTTGTCGACCAGCGGATCGCGCACGTCGATCGTCTGACCGGCGTCGTCCGTGCCGCTGACGTAGCGCATCCAGCCGGCCACGCCGAGAGCCAGCAGCGGCCAACGGCTGTCGCGCGCCAGATGTACGCGGATGCCATCGAGCATGCGCTGGGGCAGCTTCTGGCTACCGTCCATGGCGATTTGCCAGGTGCGGTGTTTGAGCGCCGGATTGCTGAAGCGGGCGATGAGGCTGTCGGCATAGGCCAGCAGATCAACGCCGGTAATGGTCAGCGTCGGAGCCTGTTCGTCAAGCATCAGCTGGCGGGCGGCGCGGCGGAAGACCTCATCCCGCATGCAGTCGCTAATGTGCGCATGCCCTGCCAGATAGCCAAGCCAGGCGAGGAAAGAGTGGCTGCCGTTGAGCATCCGCAGCTTCATTTGCTCCCAGGGCAACACGTCATCGGTCATCTGCACGCCCGCCGTCTCCCAGGCGGGTCGCCCGGCGACAAAGTGATCTTCGACCACCCACTGAATGAAGGGTTCGCAACTGATGGCGCAGGGATCGTCGACCCCCAGCACGGCGGCGATTTCCGCCAGCGACTCCGGTGTGGCCGCGGGAACAATGCGATCCACCATGGTGCCCGGGAAGCTGACGTTGTCGGCGATCCAGTCCGCCAGCGCCGGGCTGCGTTTTTCCGCCATGCCGAGGACGGCATTTTTTACCACGTGACCGTTGTCGGGGATATTATCGCAGGAGAGCACGGTAAAGGGCGGAAGGCCTCGTTCCCGGCGGCGGGCCAGCGCTTCAACTAAAATACCGGGAGCTGACTGCGGCAGCGTCGGATTCTCCAGATCGTGAATAATGCGCGGATGCGTCGGATCCAGTTTCCCGGTCGCCGGATCGATGCAGTAGCCTTTTTCCGTAATGGTCAGCGAGACAATCGCTACCTGCGGCTCGCAAAATTTTTCGATAATCGCCGCCAGCGAATCGAGCCTGGCGTTCAGACATTCGTGCACCGCGCCGATCACAATGGGCTGGTTGCCGTCGGCGCCTTTTTCCAGCACGGTAAACAGATGGTCCTGTTCGCGAAGTTGGCTCATCAGCGTGTCGCCGCTGAACAGACTGATTTCACAGATCCCCCAGTCGCCGCCGACGTTATTCAGCACGCGATCGGTGAGCAGCGCCTGGTGCGCGCGGTGAAACGCGCCAAAGCCGAAATGGACAATACGCGAGCGGAGCTGGCCGCGATCGTATTGAGGGTATTGCACGTTCTTCGGTAGCGTAGCGGTTGCAATTGTTGTCATTCTTCCCACACCTGTTTAACTGCTTATTAACAATGCCAGTCTAAAGTTATATGACAGGAAGTTAAATTGGTAAGCCGAAATTATCCGCTGACTGTGAGCTGGATCAATCAATAGGCCAGCACTGTTTGCAGCCAGGTGAGAAACATGTATGGTAGTCGTCATGAGTGTCGCCATTATTGGTATAACAACTTTTGTGAGGACATAGCGATGGAGCAAACCTGGCGGTGGTATGGGCCGAACGATCCGGTATCGCTTGATGATGTACGGCAGGCGGGGGCGACCGGCGTCGTCACTGCGCTGCACCATATTGCAAACGGTCAGGTATGGCCGGTCGACGAGATTAAAGCGCGTCAGGCGCTGTTAGCGGCAAAAGGGTTGACCTGGTCGGTCGTCGAAAGCATTCCCGTCCACGAGGATATTAAAACCCACAGCGGGCAGTATGCGACCTGGATTGCCAACTATCAGCAGAGCATCCGCAACCTCGCGGCCTGCGGCATCGATACCGTGTGCTACAACTTTATGCCGATCCTCGACTGGACGCGCACCGATCTGGAATATGAGCTGCCGGACGGCTCCCGGGCGCTGCGTTTCGATCAGATCGCTTTCGCCGCCTTTGAGCTGCATATCCTTAAACGCCCGGGTGCGGAAGCGGATTACAGTGAAGAAGAGCAGCGTCAGGCTGAGGCCTATTTCAAGGCGATGAGCGAAGCAGATATCGATAAACTGACCCGCAATATCATCGCCGGCCTGCCGGGAGCGGAAGAGGGCTACACCCTTGACCAGTTCCGCGCGCGTCTGGCTGAGTACGACCACATTGATAAAGCGCAGCTGCGTGAAAATATGGCCTATTTCCTGCGCGCCATCGTGCCGGTGTGCGAAGAGGTAGGGATCCGCCTGGCTGTGCATCCGGACGATCCGCCGCGGCCGATCCTTGGCCTGCCGCGTATCGTGTCGACCATCGAAGATATGCAGTGGCTGAAGGAGACGGTGGACAGCATTAATAATGGCTTCACCATGTGTACCGGATCGTATGGCGTTCGCGCCGATAACGATCTGGTGAAGATGGTGGAGACCTTTGGCGATCGCATCCATTTTACCCATCTGCGCTCTACCTGCCGTGAAGCAAACCCAAAAACCTTCCACGAGGCGGCGCACCTTAGCGGCGACGTCAATATGGTGGCGGTGGTGGATGCTATCCTGCGCGAAGAGCAGCGGCGTAAACAGGCCGGCGATCTGCGCCCGATCCCATTTCGGCCGGATCATGGTCATCAGATGCTCGACGATCTGCGCAAGAAAACCAACCCAGGCTATTCGGCGATTGGCCGTCTCAAGGGGATGGCGGAAGTGCGCGGCGTCGAGCTGGCGCTGAAAATGACCAAATACCCTGAACTGCTGTAATCGCGGCAATGGGGATAATAAAAAGGACAGCCAGCGCTGTCCTTTTTTACTGTCGAAGCGTTACCGATGATTAATCCGCGCGGCCCATATAGCGGCACTCTTCGATATGAATGCGGATTTTCTCACCGGTGGTCAGGTATTCCGGCACCTGAATCACCAGGCCGGTGCTCATGGTGGCTGGCTTGGTGCGGGAGCTGGCGGACGCACCTTTAATACCCGGCGCGGTTTCGATAATTTCCAGGTCAACGGTCTGCGGCAGCTCCAGCGCCAGCAGCTGGCCGTCCCAGGTCAGCACCTGCATGTCCGGCATCCCACCTTCCGGAATAAACTGCAGCTCTTCTTCAATCTGCTCTTTGGTAAAGGTGTAAGGGGTATAGTCTTCTTTATCCATGAACACGTATTCGTTGCCATCGACGTAGGAGAAGTCGACGAAACGGCGGGTCAGGGTGACGGTATCGACGATATCGTCGCCTTTGAAGCGCTCTTCTACTTTCAGGCCGGTGCGCACATCGGAGAAGCGCATTTTATACAGTGTCGCAGCACCGCGGGCGCTGGGTGACTGAATATCAATATTTTTCACAATCAGCAGCTTGCCGTTGTAATTCAGCACCATACCTTTTTTAATTTCATTCGCTCTTGGCATTGCAGTAATCCTGTCACTTAACGAGTCAAAAATATCGCGTAAAACTACTCGCGCCCGGGCGTTCAGGCAAGCGGATTTCGCGAGTTTTGCTATCTTCTGGCAAAACGTTTAGGCTGTGGCGCAAAATGAGCGTTTGGGAGTCGGGTTGTGGAATGTCGTACTGATTGTGGCGCATGTTGCATCGCCCCCTCTATATCATCGCCGATCCCCGGCATGCCGCAGGGCAAGCCGGCTAACACCCGTTGTATCCAGCTTTCCGAGCGCAATTTATGCCTTATTTTCGGTTCCCCTCTGCGCCCGAAGGTGTGCGCCAGCCTGCAGCCCTCGCCGGAGATGTGCCTCACCCACCGCGATGAAGCGATCACCTGGCTGCTGGAGCTTGAGCTGGCCACCGCGCCCTGAGCTCAACGCAGCAGATGAGAGGGATGGAAACCAATGTGCTTACACGTCTCTTATCCGCCACAGGCAGGCCTGAGTGACAACGCCCATCGCCAGCGCAATCCAGAACACCGCGTGATAGCTCCAGATCTCCGCCACTACCCCCGCCAGTGAACCGGCGATGATCCAGCCGACGCGGGTAGTATTGGTATAGAGGGTGGTGGCCGCGCCCGCCTGCCCCGGCATCAGGTCCTGGAAATAGAGCATGCCGATCCCGGCGAGGATCCCGATATAGATGGCGTTCAGCACCTGCATCGCCAGCAGCAGCGCTGGCGTATGCACCGTCAGCATGCCGACGTAAAACAGCACCCCGGCCACTGCAGAAAGACGCATCAGAAAGCGTTTGCCGAAACGCCGGGCGTAGTAACCGGCAATCAGCATGGTCGGAATTTCCAGTCCGGCGGCGGTGCCCATCATCAGCCCCGCCAGCTTCTCCGGCAGATGCAGCTCGTTAATGATAAACAGCGGCATGTTAATGATGTACAGGCTGTTAGTACCCCACATCAGGGTGCAGATGCTGAACAGCAGCAGCGCATCGCGGCGGTGCGTGCGCGGAGCTTCCAGCCGGCCGGTCGCTACCGGCTTTGCTTTGCGCATGCTGGGCAAGAATAGCCAGACCATGATCCCGCAGACGATAAACGCCGCCGCGGCGCTGAGATACATCGCGGTAAAACCAAACCCCATCGCCAGGGCGTAGGCCAGCGGGGGACCAATCACCCATGCCAGGGAGACCTGGGCACGTAAAATGGAGCTGAACATCACCGCTTCGCGGCCGGTCCTGTCGGCATGCTCACGCGCGAGGGCAAACATCTGCGGGTTGGCGGTCGATCCAAAGCTACTGAGAAAAACGCCGATGAACAGCAAAATGAAATAGTTGCGGTTCCAGGCAAAGAGTACGCAGGCCAGCACCCCCAGCAGACAGCAGACGACAATCAGCTGCTTGCGATCGCCCTGACGGTCGGAGCGGCCGGCGAGGAACTGACTGACCAGAATGCCAATAACCGCGCTGCCGGTAAAAAAGAAACCGACCATCGCCGGGCGGACGTGCACTTCGTTGGTCAGAAACAGGCTCAGGGTCGGGGTTTGCAGCGCCCCGGCAATGCCCGTCAGAAAGGCGACGATTAAGAAGGCGGAAGAGGTGACATCGAACCCGCGTCGGGGGAGAGCGGCGCTACGGTTTTCCATGGGTTTGGTTTTCTGTAGTTTCAGGAGACGGCGCGGAGTTTACGCCTGCTGGCTAAAAATAAACAGTAGTATGGCACGAATAATTAAAAAGGCGTTTCAAAATATAGGGTTCAGCAAAAAGCTGACGTTCGAGGCGGTCGATAGCTAAAGCTTCAGCAAAAGTGTGCAGTACCTCTAAGTTCTGCGATCAAGTCGCTGACGTACCTTGCGCGTTGAGCAAGAAAGGTACAAAATTCTTGAAACGTTTCAGCGTCATTCGGCAATCCGTTCCCCGTCAGATGGCGCCTTTTTTCTCAAGTTAGCTGAAACGATTCAATTCAGCAGGAGAGGAGAACCATGTTCCAGTTATCTGTGCAGGATATTCATCCCGGCCAGCAGGCCGGTAATAAAGAAGAGGCCATCCGGCAGGTCGCCGCCGCGCTGGTCAGCGCCGGCAACGTGGCCGATGGCTACGTGAACGGCATGCTGGCTCGCGAGCAGCAGACCTCGACCTTCCTCGGCAACGGGATCGCGATCCCGCACGGCACGACGGATACGCGTGACCAGGTGCTGAAGACTGGCGTTCAGGTGTTTCAGTTCCCGCAGGGCGTCACCTGGGGTGAAGGGCAGACCGCCTATGTGGCGATCGGGATTGCCGCCAGCTCAGATGAACACCTCGGCCTGCTGCGTCAGCTGACCCACGTGCTGAGCGATGACGCGGTCGCCGCGCAGCTGCAGTCCGCCACTACCGCGGAAGAGCTGCGCGCGCTGCTGATGGGAGAGAAGCAGAGCGAAGCGCTGAAGCTGGATAACGAGACCCTCAGTCTCGACGTCGCGGCCAGCGATCTGCTGACCCTGCAGGCGCTGAACGCGGCGCGTCTGAAAGAAGTTGGCGCTGTCGATGCCGCCTTCGTTAGCCACGTCATTAACGATACGCCGCTGAACCTCGGTCAGGGCGTCTGGCTGAACGACAGTGCGGAAGGCAATTTGCGCAGCGCCGTGGCGGTCAGCCGCGCGGCTAACGCCTTTACCCGCGACGAGCAGCCGGTTTCCCTGCTGGTCACGGTGGCGATGGCCGACGAGCAGCCGACCGCAGTGCTGAACCGTCTGAGCAAGCTGCTGCTGGACAAGAAAGCTGAACATTTGCTGAAAGCCGACGCCGCCACCGTGCTGGCGCTGCTGACCAGCGACGACGCCATTGCCGAAGATGTGCTGAGCGCCGAATTCGTGGTGCGCAATGAACACGGCCTGCATGCCCGTCCGGGCACCATGCTGGTCAACACCATTAAACAATTTTCCAGCGACATCACCGTCACCAATCTCGACGGTTCCGGCAAGCCGGCTAACGGTCGCAGCCTGATGAAGGTTGTGGCGCTGGGTGTGAAAAAAGGTCACCGTCTGCGTTTTACCGCGCAGGGTGAGGATGCGCAACAAGCGCTGGATGCGATTGGCGAAGCGATCGCCGCAGGCCTTGGGGAGGGCGCATAAATGAGCAGACGTGTAGCAACGATTACGTTAAACCCGGCATACGACCTGGTGGGATTCACCCCGGAGATTGAACGCGGCGAAGTGAACCTGGTGCGCACCACCGGCCTGCACGCCGCCGGGAAAGGCATTAATGTGGCGAAAGTGCTGAAAGATCTCGGCATTGACGTCACCGTCGGCGGTTTCCTGGGTAAAGACAACCAGGACGGCTTTCAGCAGCTGTTCAGCGAGCTGGGGATCGCCAACCGTTTCCAGGTGGTGCAGGGCCGGACCCGTATCAACGTTAAGCTGACGGAAAAAGATGGCGAAGTGACCGATTTCAACTTCTCCGGCTTTGAAGTCACCCCGGGCGACTGGGAACGCTTCGTCAACGACTCCCTGAGCTGGCTCGGGCAGTTCGATATGGTCTGCGTCAGCGGCAGCCTGCCGTCCGGCGTTAGCCCGGAAGCCTTCACCGACTGGATGACCCGTCTGCGCAGTCAGTGCCCATGCATCATTTTCGACAGCAGCCGCGAAGCGTTGGTTGCCGGACTAAAAGCGGCGCCGTGGCTGGTGAAACCGAACCGTCGCGAACTGGAAATCTGGGCTGGCCGCAAGCTGCCGGAGATGAAAGATGTTATCGACGCCGCCCATGCGCTGCGCGAGCAGGGTATCGCCCACGTGGTGATCTCCCTGGGCGAAGAGGGCGCGCTGTGGGTCAACGCCTCTGGGGAGTGGATTGCTAAACCACCTTCAGTGGAAGTAGTCAGTACCGTTGGCGCCGGCGATTCGATGGTCGGCGGCCTGATTTACGGCCTGCTGATGCGTGAATCCAGCGAGCATACCCTGCGCCTGGCGACCGCCGTCGCTGCCCTGGCCGTCAGCCAGAGCAATGTAGGAATTACCGACCGTACCCAGTTGGCCGCGATGATGGCGCGCGTCGACTTACAACCCTTTAATTGACAGCAGGAGAGGCATAATGAAAACGCTGCTGATTATTGATGCCGGACTCGGACAGGCGCGCGCCTACATGGCGAAAACCCTGCTGGGTGCCGCGGCGCCGAAAGCGCACCTTGAGCTGATTGATAACCCGAATGACGCCGAACTGGCCATCGTGCTGGGAACCGCGCTGCCGGCCGATAGCGCGCTGAATGGTAAAAACGTTTACCTGGGCGATATTAACCGTGCTGTCGCCCATCCGGAGCTGTTCCTGGGAGAAGCGAAAGACCACGCTAAGCCCTACGTTGCGCCAGCGGCGGTAGCCGTTCCGGCCGCCGCTCAGGGGCAGAAACGCATTGTCGCGGTCACCGCCTGTCCGACCGGCGTCGCCCACACCTTTATGGCGGCAGAAGCCATCGAAACCGAAGCCAAAAAACGCGGCTGGTGGGTGAAGGTGGAGACCCGCGGCTCCGTTGGGGCGGGCAATGCCATCACCCCGGAAGAGGTGGCCGAGGCGGATCTGGTGATCGTCGCTGCCGATATCGAGGTGGACCTGGCGAAATTCGCCGGCAAGCCGATGTACCGCACCACCACCGGTCTGGCGCTGAAGAAAACCGCCCAGGAGCTGGATAAAGCGGTGGCGGAAGCCAAACCGTACCAGCCATCCGGCAAACCTCAGGCGGCTGCTGAAGGGAAAAAAGAGTCGGCGGGCGCCTATCGCCACCTGCTGACCGGCGTCTCCTATATGCTGCCGATGGTAGTGGCCGGGGGCCTGTGTATCGCGCTCTCCTTTGCCTTCGGGATCAAAGCGTTTGAAGTGAAAGACACCCTGGCGGCGGCGCTGATGCAGATCGGCGGCGGCTCGGCCTTCGCGCTGATGGTGCCGGTACTGGCAGGCTTTATCGCCTTCTCCATTGCCGACCGTCCGGGTCTGACCCCGGGCCTTATCGGCGGTATGCTGGCGGTTAGCGGCGGCTCCGGCTTTATCGGCGGGATCATCGCTGGTTTCCTTGCCGGTTATGTGGCGAAAGCCATCAGTACGAAGCTGAAACTGCCGCAGAGTATGGAAGCCCTGAAACCAATCCTGATCATTCCGCTGGTCTCCAGCCTGATCGTGGGTTTGGCAATGATCTATCTGATCGGTAAACCGGTAGCCGGTATCCTCGCCTGGCTGACCCACTGGCTGCAAACCATGGGCACCGCCAACGCGGTTCTGCTGGGCGCGATCCTCGGCGCGATGATGTGTACCGACATGGGCGGGCCGGTAAACAAAGCGGCCTATGCCTTTGGCGTTGGCCTGCTGAGTACCCAGACCTATGCGCCGATGGCGGCGATCATGGCGGCCGGTATGGTGCCACCGCTGGCGATGGGTATCGCGACGCTGGTAGCGCGCAATAAGTTCGACAAAGGGCAGCGGGAAGGGGGTAAAGCCGCGCTGGTTCTTGGCCTGTGCTTTATCTCGGAAGGGGCGATTCCTTTTGCCGCCCGTGACCCGATGCGCGTTCTGCCGTGCTGTATCGTCGGTGGCGCGGTAACCGGCGCTATCTCCATGGCGGTCGGCGCGAAACTGATGGCGCCGCACGGCGGGCTGTTTGTTCTGCTGATCCCGGGGGCGATTACGCCGGTGCTGGGCTACCTGCTGGCGATTGTTGCCGGAACGCTGGTGGCGGGCCTTGCCTACGCCGTGCTGAAACGCCCTGAGGCGCAAACAGCGGAAGTTGAAAAAGCGGCATAATCCTACCGCAATAAAAAAGGGCCGATTGTTCGGCCCTTTTTTTGTCTCTATTTACGCCACTTCGGCAATCTGCTGCGCCCGCAGCCAGGCAATCTCTTCCGCCCAGATATCCGGGTTGATGGTTTCCAGAATCAGCGGAATACCGTCGAAGCGGCTGTCCTGCATGATCCAGCTGAAGCAATCGTGGCCGATGTTGCCTTCCCCCAGGCTGTGGTGACGGTCGACCCGGCTGCCGAAGGCGCTCTTGGCATCGTTGAGATGCATGCCGCGCAGATACTGAAAACCGACGATGCGTTCGAAGGCGGCGAAGGTTTTTTCGCAGGCTTCGGCGCTGCGCAGGTCGTAGCCGGCGGCGAAAGCATGGCAGGTATCGATGCAGACGCCGACGCGGGATTTATCTTCCACACCGTCGATGATGGCCGCGAGGTGCTCGAACTTAAAGCCGAGGTTGCTGCCCTGGCCAGCGGTGTTTTCGATCACCGCAGTAACGCCTTCGGTCTTCGCCAGCGCGATATTGATCGATTCGGCGATGCGCGCCAGGCACTCCTCCTCCGGGATCTGCTGCAGATGGCTGCCGGGGTGGAAGTTGAGCAGCGTCAGTCCCAGCTGCTGGCAGCGGGTCATTTCATCAATGAAGGCATCACGGGATTTTTCCAGCGCTTCTTCCACCGGGTGGCCAAGGTTAATCAGGTAGCTGTCGTGCGGCAGGATCTGCCCCGGGCCAAAGTGATACTTTTCACAGGCGGCTTTGAATTCGGCGATGGTCTCGTCGCTGAGCGGCGCGGCGCGCCACTGGCGCTGGTTCTTGGTGAAGAGGGCGAAGGCGGTTGCTTCGATTTCGGCGGCGCGAATGGCGGCATTGGCCAGTCCACCTGAGGCGCTCACGTGCGCTCCTACGTATTTCATAAAAAAAACTCCAGTTAAAGCCGCTGGGGGGTGGGTAATGATAGCGGCTTAACTGGAGAAAGATGTAGTGCTTTATGCCATCAGGCTGTGGATAGCGACGTTAATGACCCCGCCGCCGACAATCAACCAGACGAACAGCATCAGCGCCATCAGCAGCGGTTTCGCCCCGGCTTTTTTCAGCGCGCTGACGTGGGTGGTGACCCCGAGGGCGGCCATTGCCATCGCCAGCAGGACGGTATCCAGCGTCACCAGCATATCCACCACGGCTTTCGGCAGCAGATGGAAGGAGTTAAACACCGCCACCAGGATGAACATAATGGCGAACCACGGAATGGTGATTTTGCTTTTCTCGCCGTTGCCTGCCGGGGTCAGCTGTTTAACACGCGCCGCCAGGAACAGCAGGAACGGAGCCAGCATCATGACGCGCAGCATTTTGGCGATAACCGCCGCGTTCTCCGCGTCCGGGCTGACCGCATGGCCGGCGGCAACAACCTGCGCCACTTCATGCATGGTGGAGCCCATATAGATCCCGTAGGTCTCCGGGGTAAACCAGTGCGCCAGCAGCGGGTACATCGCCGGGTAGAGGAAGATGGCGATGGTACCGAAGATAACCACTGTAGCGACGGCAACCGTCACTTTACTGGCTTCGGCTTTGACCACCGGCTCGGTGGCGAGCACGGCCGCCGCGCCGCAGATGCTGCTGCCGGCGCCGATCAGCCAGCTGGTGTGTTTATCGAGACCAAACACTTTCTGGCCAAGGAAGCAGGCGATGAAAAAGGTACTGGAGAGCGTCAGAACGTCAATCAAAATACCGCTCACGCCGACGTCGGCAATCTGGGCGAACGTCAGGCGAAAGCCGTAGAGGATGATCCCCAGGCGCAGCAGATGCTGCTTGGCGAAGATCACCCCGCCGTCGCAGGGCTGCCAGATTTTCGGGTAGACCGTGTTGCCGACGACCATCCCGAACAGGATAGCGAGGGTCAGGGCGCTAAAGCCCGCGCCGGCGATGGCCGGGAAACTACCGGCCCACAGGGCGGCGCCGGTCAGAGCGGCGGTCAGCGCCAGGCCTGGGACAAAATGCCACAGGGAACGATGTTTGGTGGGTAAAGTGAGTGCTGTCATAACCTTCTCCTTTGTCTGCCTAAAGGTTACGCCGCGCGGGATTAAATATAAAATTGATTATATGTTTATAATCAATCGTAATAAGTGGTTAATGGCCGCTTCGCCGGTTACAACGGGGCGAGAGCGGGTTAGGCAGAAGCGGGGCGGTCTCGCCGGCAAGACGATGATTTTGTGATATAAGCGGATTTTCCTTCCGTCAGCCGCCTCGATTTGTGTCACCATAGTAAGGAAGGTTATTCAGGTTGGATTACTAAACGGGTGGGTTATGCATATTACGCTGCGGCAGCTGGAAGTGTTCGCCGAAGTCCACAAGAGTGGGTCGACCACTCAGGCGTCACAGATGCTGGCGCTTTCGCAATCCGCGGTCAGCGCCGCGCTGACCGATCTGGAAGGGCAGCTCGGCGTGCAGCTGTTTGACCGCGTCGGTAAACGACTGGTGGTGAATGAGCATGGACGGCTGCTGTACCCGCGTGCGCTGGCGCTGCTGGAGCGGGCCCTGGAGATCGAGCAGCTGTTTCGCGGCGATAACGGGGCGATCCGAGTCTACGCCAGCAGCACCATCGGCAACTATATTATGCCGGAGATTATTGCCCGCTATCGTCATGACTTCCCGGATCTGCCGGTCGAGCTGAGCGTCGGCAACAGCCTGGACGTCATCAACGCCGTCGCCGACCTGCGGGTGGATTTCGGCCTGATTGAGGGGCCGTGCCATGCCGCCGATATTATTGCCGAGCCGTGGCTGGAGGATGAACTGGTGGTGTTTGCCGCGCCCAACTCACCGCTGCTGGCGGGGGAGGTGACCCTGCAGCAACTGGCTGAGGCGCCGTGGATCCTGCGCGAGCATGGCTCCGGCACCCGGGAGATTGTCGATTACGTTCTGCTGTCGCATCTGCCGGCGTTTCATCTGGGCATGGAGCTGGGTAATTCAGAGGCGATCAAGCACGCGGTCAGGCATGGCCTGGGCATCAGCTGTCTATCGCGGCGGGTGATTGCCGAACAGCTTGCCTCGGGCACGCTGGCGGAGCTGAAAGTGCCATTGCCCCGGCTGACGCGCACGCTGTGGCGGATCCATCACCGGCAGAAGCATATTTCTAAAGCATTACAACGTTTTCTGCACTATTGCCAGGTGTAGCAGCCCGGTTTTATCGCCTGATTACGGGGGGAATTCGCTGGCAATTCCGCAGGTTAGTGCTTTACTAATAATTTGCGGGCGATCATGAAGCTCTCTTATAACTTTGCATTTGTACCGGATGGAACCCCGATCGTCTGCTACAATCGCGCCTCATTTTTTGGATGGATAGCATTATCACATGGTTTCGGAAACTAAAACCACAGAAGCGCCCACGCTACGTCGTGAACTGAAGGCGCGCCACTTGACCATGATCGCCATCGGCGGTTCCATCGGTACGGGTCTTTTTGTTGCCTCTGGCGCAACCATTTCGCAAGCAGGTCCCGGCGGGGCGCTGCTGTCTTATATTCTGATCGGTTTGATGGTCTATTTCCTGATGACCAGCCTCGGCGAGCTGGCGGCGTTTATGCCGGTATCCGGTTCCTTCGCCACCTACGGGCAGAATTATGTTGAAGAAGGCTTCGGCTTCGCGCTGGGCTGGAACTACTGGTACAACTGGGCGGTGACGATCGCCGTTGACCTCGTGGCCTCACAGCTGGTGATGAGCTACTGGTTCCCCGACACTCCGGGCTGGATCTGGAGCGCCTTGTTCCTCGGCATCATGTTCCTGCTGAACTGGATCTCGGTGCGCGGCTTTGGCGAGGCGGAATACTGGTTCTCGCTGATAAAGGTAGCCACCGTCATTATCTTTATCATCGTCGGCGTGATGATGATTGTCGGCATCTTCAAAGGGGCGCAGCCAGCCGGCTGGAGCAACTGGGGGATCGCGGATGCGCCGTTCGCCGGCGGTTTCTCGGCGATGATTGGCGTGGCGATGATTGTCGGCTTCTCGTTCCAGGGCACCGAGCTTATCGGCATCGCTGCCGGTGAATCTGAAAATCCGGAGAAGAACATTCCGCGCGCGGTGCGCCAGGTCTTCTGGCGTATCCTGCTGTTTTACGTCTTCGCGATCCTGATTATCAGCCTGATCATTCCGTATACCGATCCGAGTCTGCTGCGCAACGATGTGAAGGATATCTCCGTCAGCCCGTTCACCCTGGTGTTCCAGCATGCTGGTTTGCTGTCGGCGGCGGCAATCATGAACGCCGTTATCCTGACTGCCGTGCTGTCGGCGGGTAACTCCGGGATGTACGCCTCCACGCGTATGCTGTACACCCTGGCCTGCGACGGTAAAGCGCCGCGTATTTTCTCGAAGCTGTCGCGTGGCGGCGTGCCGCGTAACGCGCTGTACGCGACCACCGTGATCGCGGCGCTGTGCTTCCTGACTTCCATGTTTGGCAACCAGACGGTGTACCTGTGGCTGCTGAACACCTCCGGGATGACGGGCTTTATCGCCTGGCTGGGTATTGCGATCAGCCACTATCGTTTCCGTCGCGGCTACGTCCTGCAGGGTAACGATATTAATAATCTGCCGTATCGTTCCGGGTTCTTCCCGCTGGGGCCGATCTTCGCCTTCGTGCTGTGCCTGATCATCACCCTCGGACAGAACTACGAAGCGTTCCTCAAGGACACTATTGACTGGGGCGGCGTGGCGGCGACCTACATTGGTATTCCGCTGTTCCTCGTCATCTGGTTTGGTTACAAGCTGGCGAAAGGCACCCGCTTTGTTCGCTACAGCGAAATGACCTTCCCGGACCGCTTTAAGCGTTAATCTTCGCGATTGTGCGATAAAAGCCCTCTGTGAAGAGGGCTTTATATTGCTGGCAAAGTGCAATCTTCAGGGATTGCCCGGCGGCGCTGCGCTTGCGTGGGCCTACAGATAACCGCGTAACTGATTGATATTGCTATTTTTGTAGGCCGGGTAAGGCGAAAGCCGCCACCCGGCAGACATGTGAGCACAATAACGAAGACAGATTTGTCATCACCCGCAAGCCCTCTGAACAGAGGGCTTTTTTTATGTTTGTGCGGTTACAGCTTGTCACAATTCTTCATAATTATATTGATAATCGTAATCATTATCTTTATCATTTTCGCCCATTACGGATGAAGCCACTCCCCGTCTCTGCCGCTTGTACAGACTGACACCGGGCGACCAGCCACATCGACGAGAAAACAGCGCGAGCATGCCGCCGACAGAGCGGCAAGCCGCCAGCGCGTGTGAGCAGCACCTTGTTGTTTGTTTGGTTGTACACCTCATGGAGATTTGGAATGTTCAGGTTAAACCCTTTTATCCGGGCGGGATTGTCTGCGTCCGTCGTATCGTTGGCGTTTCCGGCTCTGGCCGATGTGAATGAAGAAACGCTGGTGGTGACCGCCTCGGCCACTGAACAGAATGTCAAAGACGCGCCGGCGAGCATCAGCGTCATCACCCAACAGGATTTACAACGCAAGCCTGTTCAGAACCTGAAAGACGTGCTGCGCGATGTGCCTGGGGTCCAGCTCACCAACGAAGGGGATAACCGCAAGGGCGTTAGCATCCGCGGTCTGAGCAGCAGCTATACCCTGATCCTGGTCGACGGCAAGCGCGTTAACTCGCGGAACGCCGTCTTCCGCCACAATGACTTCGACCTTAACTGGATCCCGGTGGATGCTATTGAGCGTATCGAAGTGGTGCGCGGCCCGATGTCCTCCCTCTACGGCTCCGATGCGCTCGGTGGGGTGGTCAACATTATTACCAAAAAAATCGGCCAGAAATGGACCGGGACGCTGAGTGCTGATACCACTATTCAGGAGCACCGCGATCGCGGGGATACCTATAACGGCCAGTTCTTCACCAGCGGCCCGCTGATCGACGGCGTACTTGGAATGAAGGCCTACGGCAGCCTTGCAAAACGCGCCAAGGACGATCCGCAGTCATCCAGTAATGCCACCGGCGAGACGCCGCGCATCGAGGGCTTCACCAGCCGCGATGGCAATGTTGAATTCGCCTGGACGCCGAACGAAAACCACGATTTTACCGCAGGCTACGGCTTTGACCGTCAGGATCGCGATTCCGATTCCCTTGACCGCAACCGCCTTGAGCGGGAGAACTACTCTCTGAGCCATAACGGCCGCTGGGATATCGGCAATAGCGAGCTCAAGTTCTACGGCGAAAAGGTGGATAACAAAAATCCAGGGCAGAGCGGGACTATTACCTCGGAAAGCAATGCCATCGACGGCAAGTATGTCCTGCCGCTGGGCATGATTAACCAGCTGGTGACCTTCGGCGGCGAATGGCGCCACGACAAACTGAAAGATCCGGTCAACCTGAGCAGCGGCGGCCAGTCAACGTCGGCCAGCCAGTACGCCCTGTTTATCGAAGACGAATGGCGCATCATCGAGCCGCTGGCGCTGACCACCGGCATTCGTATGGACGACCATCAGACCTATGGCGATCACTGGAGCCCGCGCGCCTATCTGGTGTATAACGCCACCGATACCGTCACCGTCAAAGGCGGCTGGGCGACGGCGTTTAAAGCCCCGTCGCTGCTGCAGCTTAACCCCGACTGGACCACCAACTCCTGTCGCGGCTCGTGCAGCATCGTCGGTAACCCGGATCTGAAACCGGAAACCAGCGAAAGCTTCGAGCTCGGTCTCTACTACCGCGGGGAAGAGGGCTGGCTTGAAAATGTCGAAGGCAGCATCACCACCTTCCAGAATAATGTCGACGACATGATCGACGTTCTGCGCACTTCCAGCGCCAGCGAAGCGCCGGGCTACCCGAACTTTGTCGGCTGGAAAACCGTCAACGGCAAGCGTGTGCCGATCTTCCGCTATTTCAACGTCAACAAAGCCCGCATCAAAGGGGTGGAGACGGAGGTGAAGATCCCGTTTGGCGATGAGTGGAAGCTGACGGTGAACTACACCTACAACGATGGTCGCGATCTGAGCAATGGCGGCGACAAACCGCTGCAGACGCTGCCGTTCCATACCGCCAACGGCACGCTCGACTGGAAACCGCTGGACGACTGGTCCTTCTACGTGACGGCCAACTATACCGGCCAGCAGCGCGCGGTGAGCGCCACCGGCAAAACGCCGGGCGGCTACACCCTGTTTGACGTTGGCGCGGCATGGCAGGTGACCAAAAACGTGAAACTGCGCTCCGGGGTGCAGAACGTGGGTGATAAAGATCTGAGCCGGGACGACTACAGCTATACCGAAGAAGGCCGTCGCTACTTTATGGCGGTGGATTATCGCTTCTGATTGCCGGCGCTAAAACGCATCCTGTAGGCCTGAACATGCGCCGCGAAGCAGCTTCGCGGCGCATTGGCGTTTAGCCAAAGAGATGCTGCGCATGGAAGCGCAGATGGTCTTCAATAAACGAGGCAATAAAGTAATAGCTGTGGTCGTAACCGGGCTGGATGCGCAGCGTTAACGGCCAGGCCTTCTGCCGCGCGACCTCCGCCAGTACCGCCGGCTGCAGCTGTCCGGCAAGGAATGGATCGTTGTCGCCCTGATCGATAAGCGTCGGCACGGCGTCCTCCGGCCGGCTGGCCTGCATCAGCGCACAGCTGTCCCAGGAGTGCCATGCCGATTCATCCGCGCCGAGATAGGCGGTAAACGCTTTCTTGCCCCACGGGACCTGGGAGGGATTGACGATCGGCGCGAAGGCGGAGACGCTGGCGTAGCGGCCGGGATTTTTGAGCGCCATAATGAGCGCGCCGTGGCCGCCCATCGAGTGGCCGCTGACGGCGCAGCGTTCGCCGACGCTAAACTCGCTACGAATAAGCGCGGGCAGTTCGTCACGCAGGTAATCGTACATTCGGTAGTGCGCCGCCCAGGGCGCCTCGGTGGCGTTCAGGTAGAAGCCGGCGCCTTGTCCGAGATCGTAACCGTCGTCGTTGGCCGCCTCGTCACCGCGCGGGCTGGTATCCGGCATCACCAGCGCGATGCCCAGCTCGGCGGCAATGCGCTGGGCACCCGCCTTGGTGGTAAAGTTCTCATCGTTACAGGTCAGCCCCGACAGCCAGTACAGCACCGGCGGCGGCGTTTCGCGCTCAGGCGGTAAAAAAATGCTGAACGTCATGGCGCAGTTCAGGACAGGGGAGTGATGACGCCAGCGTTGTTGCTGGCCGTCAAAACAGCGATGCTCTTCAAGCAGTTCCATGCAAGGCTCCTCGGAAGGGATGTGCGCGTAAACGTTCATAATACAGATATTTCATTAGCCGGTGAGCAACTTTCACTTTCTCCTTTTGAGAACTTACTGCATCATTAATGCAACTTATAGCCAACATGCCGGTGTAGCGACGGCGCTTATGAATGCGTACAGCGGTTGGAACATTCCGGATACGGCGATAAGGATTTGGCGTTGCGCCTGAGGCATGGCTTCGCTCCCTAATAAAAGGCAGCGCCAATTTCAATAATTATCGTTACGGCTACTGGATTCTGTGCGCCACCTCACGCACAATGAATACAAACTTTGCCCCCAGAAAAAGCAAAGAGCGCCACACCTGCAGGAGAAACATAAATGTCATCACTGAGTAAAGAAGCCGTCCTCGTTCATGAAGCGCTGGTCGCTCGTGGGCTGGAGACGCCGATGCGTGCGCCAGTACAAGAAATTGATAACGAAACACGCAAGCGTTTGATTACCGGTCATATGACCGAGATTATGCAACTGCTGAATCTGGATCTGAGTGATGACAGTCTGATGGAGACCCCGCATCGCATCGCCAAAATGTATGTCGATGAGATCTTCTCCGGGCTGGATTATTCTCGCTTCCCGAAAATCACCGTCATTGAAAACAAAATGAAGGTCGATGAAATGGTCACCGTGCGCGATATCACCCTGACCAGCACCTGCGAACACCATTTCGTTACCATCGATGGTAAAGCGACGGTAGCCTATATCCCGAAAGATTCGGTGATCGGCCTGTCGAAAATCAACCGCATCGTGCAGTTCTTCGCCCAACGTCCGCAGGTCCAGGAGCGTCTGACGCAGCAGATCCTGATCGCGCTGCAGACGCTGCTCGGCACCAACAACGTGGCGGTATCCATTGACGCGGTGCATTATTGCGTGAAGGCGCGCGGCATTCGCGACGCGACCAGCGCCACCACCACCACCTCTCTCGGCGGCCTGTTTAAATCCAGCCAGAATACCCGCCAGGAATTCCTGCGCGCAGTACGTCACCACGACTAAAACGGAGCAGGGTGCATGGAGAGAAATGTCACGCTGGACTTTGTCCGCGGCGTCGCCATCCTCGGTATCCTGCTTCTCAATATCAGCGCCTTCGGCTTGCCGAAGGCCGCTTATCTCAATCCCGCCTGGTCAGGAAGCGCGTCCCTTAGCGATGCCTGGACCTGGGCGCTCCTCGACCTGCTGGCGCAGGTGAAGTTTCTCACCCTGTTCGCGCTGCTGTTTGGCGCCGGTCTTCAGCTATTGCTTCCGCGAGGGAAGCGCTGGATCCAGTCGCGGCTGACGCTGCTGGCGCTGCTCGGTTTCATTCACGGTCTTTTTTTCTGGGATGGCGATATTCTGCTGGCCTATGCCCTGGTGGGGCTGGTGAGCTGGCGCATGGTGCGTGAGGCGCACCATGTCAAATCGCTGTTCAACACCGGGGTGGTGCTCTACCTCACCGGCATTGCGGTGCTGGTCCTGTTGGGGCTGATCTCCGGGACCGCGGCGAATCGCTCGTGGGCGCCGGACGCGGCGAACCTGCAGTATGAGCAGTACTGGAAGCTGCACGGTGGCATGGAGGCGGTCAGCAACCGGGCGGATATGCTATCTGACAATCTGCTGGCGCTGGGCGCGCAGTATGGCTGGCAGCTGGCTGGGATGATGCTGATGGGCGCGGCGCTGATGCGCAGCGGCTGGCTGAAGGGGCAGTTTAGCCTGCGTCACTACCGGCGTACCGGCGCGCTGCTGGTGGCGGCCGGCATGGCGGTCAATCTGCCGGCAATATTCGCCCAGTGGTATCTGGCCTGGGACTATCGCTGGTGCGCGTTTTTACTGCAGGCGCCGCGCGAACTTAGCGCCCCGCTGCAGGCTATCGGCTATGCCGCGCTGGCCTGGGGCTACTGGCCGCAGCTCTGCCGTTTCCGCCTGGTGGGCGCTATCGCCTGCGTCGGACGCATGGCGCTGACCAACTACCTGCTGCAGACCCTGATCTGCACCACCCTGTTTTATCATCTTGGGCTGTTTATGCGCTTCGATCGTCTGCAGCTGCTGGCCTTTGTCCCCCCCATCTGGGCCGTTAACCTCCTTGTCTCATCGCTCTGGCTGCGCCGCTTCCGCCAGGGGCCGGTGGAATGGCTGTGGCGTCAGTTAACCCTGCGTGCGTCAGGCACATCATTGAAAGATACATCCAGATAACGATCTCGATCACAATCATTAACAAAACGGATGTAAACGTTTCCAGCCGTGTGACCTCACTCACGCAGCGGACCGCGGGTCGCTGCCAGAATATCCTCCTTGCTAAGCACAGGAGGTGAATGTGACGTGCTGTAATTCTCTTAAGGTCGCTGAGTATGATCACCATTCGTGATGTCGCCCGCCAGGCGGGCGTTTCCGTGGCCACCGTGTCGCGGGTGCTGAATAACAGCGCGCTGGTGAGTCCGGATACGCGCGACGTGGTGATGAAAGCGGTGACCCAACTGGGCTACCGGCCCAACGCCAACGCCCAGGCGCTGGCCACCCAGGTCAGCGATACCATCGGCGTGGTGGTGATGGACGTCTCCGACGCCTTCTTCGGCGCGCTGGTGAAAGCAGTGGATACCGTTGCTCAGCAGCATCAGAAATATGTGCTGATCGGCAACAGCTATCACGAGGCGGAAAAAGAGCGTCACGCCATCGAGGTGCTGATCCGTCAGCGCTGCTCGGCGCTGATAGTCCATTCGAAAGCGCTGAGCGATGATGAACTGAGCGACTTTATGCAACATATCCCGGGGATGGTGCTGATCAACCGCATCGTGCCGGGGTATGCCCATCGCTGCGTCGGACTCGACAACGTCAGCGGCGCGCTGATGGCCACCCGTATGCTGCTCAATCATGGTCACCAGCGCATCGGCTATCTCTCCTCAAACCACGGCATTGAAGATGACGATATGCGCCGGGAAGGGTGGAGCAAAGCGCTGCAGGAGCAAGGCATCATCGCCCCGGACAGCTGGATCGGTTCCGGCTCCCCGGATATGCAGGGCGGTGAAGCGGCGATGGTCGAACTGCTGGGGCGCAATCTCGGCCTCACCGCGGTGTTTGCCTATAACGACAGCATGGCGGCCGGCGCGCTGACGACGCTGAAGGACAACGGCATTGTCGTGCCGCAGCATCTGTCGCTGATTGGCTTTGATGATATTCCTATTTCCCGTTACACCGATCCTCAGCTCACCACCGTGCGCTATCCGGTAATGTCGATGGCAAAGCTGGCCACCGAGCTGGCGCTGCTGGGGGCGGCCGGCAAGCTGGATCGCGAGGCAACGCACTGCTTTATGCCGACGCTGGTGCGCCGTCATTCCGTTGCCCAGCGGCAAACTGTGGGGCCGATCACTAACTGACGCGATCGCGGGATGTAACCGCTTTCAATTTGTGAGTAAATTCACAGTATATTAACATTCGCCTGATTATGATGGCAGCGTTTACCAGTCTGAACCACGAGGTGATGGATATTCCTCACTTTATTTAGTAGGAACAAGGCGTTAAACGAGTTTTACAGTCGTATTTTTCTGGAGCGTTACCCGACACGGAAGACCGAATTTTCGTCGTGAAATGCGTTGTGCGGTAACACTAATGCAACAAATCCCGCCTGCATTTTCTCACAATAATGACCCTGCATAATAAAACCGGAGATTCCATGAATAAGAAGGTGTTTACCCTGTCTGCTGTAATGGCTGGTCTGTTATTTGGCGCCGCCGCACACGCAGCAGATACCCGTATCGGCGTGACGATTTATAAATATGACGACAACTTTATGTCGGTAGTGCGTAAGGCGATTGAAAAAGATGGCAAATCCGCGCCAGACGTCCAGCTATTGATGAATGATTCGCAGAACGACCAGTCGAAACAAAACGATCAGATTGACGTGCTGCTGGCGAAAGGCGTGAAGGCGCTGGCGATTAACCTGGTTGACCCGGCCGCCGCAGGTACGGTGATTGAAAAGGCGCGCGGGCAGAATATTCCGGTGGTGTTCTTCAACAAAGAGCCTTCCCGCAAAGCGCTGGATAGTTATGACAAGGCTTATTACGTCGGTACCGACTCGAAAGAGTCCGGGATTATTCAGGGCGATCTGATCGCCAAGCACTGGAAAGCCAACCCGAACTGGGATCTGAATAAAGACGGTCAGATCCAGTACGTCCTGCTGAAAGGCGAGCCGGGCCATCCGGATGCGGAAGCGCGTACCACTTACGTTATTAAAGAGCTGAATGATAAAGGTCTGAAGACCCAGCAGCTGCAGCTGGATACCGCGATGTGGGATACCGCCCAGGCGAAAGACAAAATGGACGCCTGGCTCTCCGGCCCGAATGCCAACAAGATTGAAGTGGTGATCGCTAACAACGACGCCATGGCGATGGGCGCGGTTGAAGCGCTGAAAGCGCACAACAAGAGCAGCATTCCGGTGTTCGGCGTTGATGCCCTGCCGGAAGCCCTGGCGCTGGTGAAATCCGGCGCGATGGCCGGTACTGTGCTGAACGATGCCAACAATCAGGCGAAAGCGACCTTCGAGCTGGCGAAAAACCTTGCCGACGGGAAAGACGCCGCGGCAGGCACCAACTGGAAAATTGACAACAAGATTGTTCGCGTCCCCTACGTGGGCGTCGATAAAGACAACCTGAGCCAGTTTACCGGCAAATAATCGTGATGTGAGTTGCGGGCGTGGGTTATCCACGCCCGATTATTCCTGATACAGAACCAGACTCCTGCTGGCGCTAGTGCGCCGGACGGGGCTTGCATGAACGCAGCCAGGTATAACTATGGTCAGCAATAATAGCGAACGGTCAGGCGAATATTTGTTGGAGATGAGCAATATCAACAAATCGTTTCCTGGCGTCAAGGCTCTTGATAATGTCAACCTGAAGGTTCGTCCGCACTCCATTCATGCGTTAATGGGTGAGAACGGCGCCGGTAAATCGACATTATTAAAATGCCTTTTTGGGATCTATCAAAAAGATTCCGGTAGCATTCTTTTTCAGGGAAAAGAGATCGATTTCCATTCGGCGAAAGAAGCCCTGGAAAACGGTATTTCGATGGTGCATCAGGAATTAAACCTGGTATTACAGCGTTCGGTCATGGATAACATGTGGCTCGGGCGCTATCCAACTAAAGGCATGTTTGTCGATCAGGACAAAATGTACCGGGATACCAAGGCCATTTTTGATGAGCTGGATATTGATATCGATCCGCGCGCCCGCGTCGGTACCTTATCGGTATCTCAGATGCAGATGATTGAGATCGCGAAGGCGTTTTCCTATGACGCCAAAATCGTCATCATGGATGAGCCGACGTCATCGCTGACGGAAAAAGAGGTCAACCATCTGTTTAAGATCATCCGTAAGCTGAAAGATCGCGGCTGCGGTATCGTCTATATCTCGCATAAAATGGAAGAAATTTTCCAGTTGTGCGATGAAATAACCATCCTGCGCGACGGCCAGTGGATCGCCACCCAGCCGCTGGAAGGGCTGGATATGGATAAGATCATCGCCATGATGGTCGGGCGTTCGCTTAACCAGCGTTTTCCGGATCGCGAAAACACTCCGGGCGAAGTGATCCTCCAGGTGCGCAATCTCACCTCGCTGCGCCAGCCCTCCATTCGCGATGTCTCCTTTGACCTGCATAAGGGCGAAATTCTCGGTATCGCCGGCCTGGTGGGCGCTAAACGCACCGACATCGTGGAGACCCTGTTCGGCATCCGTGAGAAGGCCAGCGGCACCATCACGCTGCACGGCAAGAAGATCAACAACCACAGCGCCAACGAGGCGATTAACCACGGTTTTGCGCTGGTGACCGAGGAGCGGCGCTCTACCGGGATTTACGCCTATCTGGATATCGGGTTTAACTCGCTGATCTCCAATATTAAGAAATATAAAAACAGCGTCGGCTTGCTGGATAACTCGCGAATGAAGAGCGATACCCAATGGGTTATTGACTCGATGCGCGTCAAAACCCCCGGTCAGCATACGCAGATTGGCTCGCTTTCCGGTGGTAACCAGCAAAAGGTCATTATAGGCCGCTGGCTGCTGACCCAGCCGGAGATCCTGATGCTGGATGAGCCAACGCGCGGTATCGACGTCGGCGCCAAGTTTGAAATCTATCAGCTGATTGCCGAACTGGCTAAAAAAGACAAAGGGATCATTATTATTTCTTCCGAAATGCCGGAACTGCTGGGGATTACCGACCGCATTCTGGTGATGAGCAACGGCCTGGTCGCGGGCATTGTTGAGACTAAAACCACTACGCAAAACGAAATACTGCGTCTTGCGTCATTGCACCTTTAAGATCAGGGGCTTCACATGAGTGCGTTAAATAAAAAGAGTTTTCTCACTTACCTGAAAGAGGGTGGGATATATGTTGTCCTTCTGGTCCTGCTGGCCATTATTATTTTCCAGGATCCGACATTTTTAAGTCTGCTCAACCTGAGTAATATTCTGACCCAGTCCTCGGTGCGTATTATTATTGCCCTCGGCGTGGCCGGACTTATCGTCACGCAGGGGACCGACCTCTCCGCCGGCCGTCAGGTGGGTCTGGCGGCGGTGATTGCCGCCACCATGCTGCAGGCGGTGGATAATGCCAATAAGGTATTCCCGGATATGGCGACCATGCCGATCCCGCTGGTGATCCTGCTGGTGTGCGCCATCGGGGCGGTCATCGGCCTGATTAACGGGATCGTCATTGCCTACCTGAACGTGACGCCGTTTATTACCACTCTCGGCACCATGATTATCGTCTACGGCATTAACTCGCTGTACTACGACTTCGTGGGCGCGTCGCCGATCTCCGGCTTCGACAGCCACTTCTCCCATTTCGCGCAGGGGTTTGTGGCGCTGGGCTCCTTCCGCCTGTCCTACATTACCTTCTACGCGCTGATTGCCGTCTTCTTTGTCTGGATCCTGTGGAACAAGACGCGCTTTGGCAAAAACATTTTTGCTATCGGCGGTAACCCGGAAGCGGCGAAGGTCTCCGGGGTTAACGTAGCGTTAAACCTGCTGATGATCTATGCCCTCTCCGGCGTGTTCTACGCCTTCGGCGGCCTGCTGGAAGCCGGACGTATCGGTTCGGCGACCAATAACCTCGGCTTTATGTATGAACTGGACGCCATCGCCGCCTGTGTGGTGGGCGGCGTATCGTTCAGCGGCGGGGTAGGGACCGTATTCGGCGTGGTGACCGGGGTGATAATCTTCACCGTCATCAACTACGGCCTGACCTATATCGGCGTCAACCCTTACTGGCAGTACATTATTAAGGGGGCGATTATTATCTTCGCCGTGGCGCTGGACTCCCTGAAATACGCCCGTAAGAAATAAGGTTGAACGCATCAAAAACCCGCGCCTGGCGCGGGTTTTTTTATATCTGAAACGAATGCGTTGATGGAGGCTACTTTTCTTTCTGCAGCTCCAGCAGCTGCTCCGGGGTCACGGCCGGGTAGGACTGGGCGTCATCCGGCACGTCATGCTGCTGCGCCGGAATCGGGATGAGAGGGCCGAGAAAGCGCGGTTCCCGTTTGAAGATATAGAGGTCCGCCAGCGCGCCAAAGCGGGCGCCGAACTCGCGCAGCCGCACGCTCCACATATCCTTCGGCGACGGCACCGCGTAGCACTGGGCCTGGATCCCCATATGCAGGGCGATAAACAGCGCCCGTTCGCAGTGGAAGCGCTGGGTGATGATAATGAAGTCGTTGGTGTCGAACACTTTCCGGGTACGGACGATCGAGTCGAGGGTACGGAAACCGGCATAGTCCAGTACGATATCCGCGGGATCGACGCCGCCTTTAATCAGGTCCCGACGCATGGTCATCGGTTCATTGTAGCTTTGCAGAGCATTATCGCCGCTCAGCAGGAGATAGTTGACCTTGCCGCTGTTGTAGGCGTTCAGCGCACCCTGGATGCGGTAACGGTAATACTGATTGATGACGCCGGTGCGGTAATATTTGGCGGTGCCCAGCACCACTCCGACCTGACGGTAGGGCAGGTCCTGCAGTTCATCATAGATATAGGGCGCGGTTTTCCAGCTCATCCAGCGGTCAAGGCCCAGCACGGTCAACAGCAGCAGGCCGAGCAGGACTAACAGGCTATAGAACGCACGCTTTAACATGAACTTGGCTCAATAATAGACAACGGAGTCTTCAGGCTACTTTACCCGCCGGGTAAGCGCAAGAAACCCGCGTTTGATTGCGGGGATTTTCAGCAATATAGACAGATCGCCGAATGCAGGCCGGGTAAGGCGTGAGCCGACACCCGGCATAGGGATCTTCAGGTCGCCATGGCGCGAACCGTAGGTCGGGTAAGCGTAGCGCCACCCGACACCTAACGGTATAAAAAGTCGGCCGGATAAGCCGAAGACGCCGTCCGGCAATCTGCTCAGGCTGATCAACCTAACAGGACGCGCTCAATATTGTGGCAGCCCAGCGCCTTCAGGGTGGCGACGGTGGCATCCCACTGGATCAGCGCCGCGTCGGCTTTCTCCGCCAGGATTGCCCGCTGGATAGCGGGATAATCATAGCCGTTGAGGCTCAGGAGATTCAGCGCCCCCTGCAGCGGCGGCAGCGTCGGGTTGAACGCTGCGTTTTCCGCATAGCTACCGCTGAAAATGGTACCGTCTTTCAGCTCCAGCGCCACGCCGGAAGGCGAGTGGCTGTAGGGCGCATGGCAGCGGTTGGCGGCCTGAATAGCTGCCTGGGTTAGGGCATCGCCGCTGACCGGGAAGCCATGGTCCTGTTCATCCATCAGCAGGGTTTTGATCTCGAGGTCTTTCGGGCCAAAGGCGTCCGGCAGATAGTGCTCCAGGGCATGCGCTTCGCGACCCGGCAGATGAATGCGCAGCGCCAGCCCGCTGTTCAGTTCGTTCATAAACTGACGGCAATGACCGCACGGCGTGTAGTTCACCGTGATAGCGCGCAGGGAGGTCTCGCCGCGCAGCCAGGCGTGGCTGATGGCGCTCTGTTCCGCGTGAACGGTCTGCTGCATGGTAGCGCCGAGAAACTCCATATTGCCGCCAAAGTACCAGCGGCCGCTGACGCCGCGGGCGATAGCCCCGACGTTAAAATGAGAAAGGTCGGGGCGCGCGCAGGCAGCGGCAAGCGGCAGTAGCGCAAAAGCCAGCGCGTCTTCGTCCAGACCTGTCGCATGCTGCAGCGTCGCCACCTGATCGGCTTCGAGCAGCGCCGGGAAATGCGGGTCGGCGAGTATCGGGGCGATGGCCGCCTGCAGATCTGCTGCCAGAGTCGTCAAAGCAGCTTGAAAACGTGAGTGCATAGCGTTGCCTCATAACAGTGTAATGGGAAGCCAGTGTACGGGCGGCCAGCGGTTCCATATGTGATGAATGTCTCATTCTTTATGCAACTCCGATTTGTTGCATTAAAAAATGTGATTTAAATCACGATTAACCTACCACTGCGAGGATCAGCGGAAATAAGAACGGCGCCATCAACGAGGTGATGATCCCGCATAGCACCAGCGCCAGTGAGCTAAACGCGCCTTCCTGATAGTCCAGCTCGGCGCAGCGGGCGGTGCCGAGGGCGTGCGAGGCGGTGCCCATTGACAGGCCGCGCGACGCTTTGGTGCGAATGCGCATCAGGTTAAGCAACGTATGCCCAAATACCGCGCCGAGGATGCCGACAAAAATTACGCACACGGCGCTGATGGCCGGAATGCCGCCGATGCTGCCGCTAACCGCCATAGCAATCGGCGTAGTGACTGACTTAGGCAGAATAGAGGCGGCGATTTGCGGCGTGGCGCCCATCAGCAGAGCGACGGTGGTGCCGGTGATCATCGCCACGCAGCTGCCGATAAAGCAGATGGTAATGATAGATTTCCAGCGGGCGCGGATCTGGTGCAGCTGTTCATACAGCGGGAACGCAAGGGCCACTACCGCCGGCTGCAGCAGATCGTTCAGGACTTTGCTGCCGGCAAAATAACGCTCATAGGAGATCCCGGTCAGCAGAAGAAATGGAATAATCACCACCATCGCCACCAGCAGCGGGTTGAGCAGCGGGAACTTAAAGCGGGCCGCCAGTTTGCGGGCGAGAAAAAAGACGATCAGGGTTAGCGGTAGCGACCACCAGATTTCATGCATCATTCTTCTTTTCCTTTTTGGCCAATCACTTTACGTTCGCCATGCACCAAATGGGAGCTCCAGCTCACCACTACAAACACCACCAGCGTACTGATGGCGCAGGAGATAACGACAGGCCCCAGCTGGGCGCGCAGTAGATCCCAGTACTGCATCACCCCAACGCCGATCGGCACGAACAGCAGCGCCATATAGCGGATCAGGATATTGCAGCCGGGGTTGACCCATTGCGGCGGCATAATTTGCAGCGCCAGCAGCACGAAGAGGATCAGCATGCCGATGATGCTGCCGGGGATAGTGATAGGCAGCAGCCCGGCGATAAAAATTCCGCCGTACAGGCAGGCGTAAATCAGGACGAAAGCCCGCAGGTACTGCCAGATAATAGTCAGCGATTTACTCATGGTAATAACCCTTGATGAAGTGCATTCATCATACAATTAATCCCTAAAATGTGCTACCGATCACATCATGAATTCTATGCATAGCGCTGATAGCTTACGGGAACCATAGTCTTACCCGTCAGGGCCCGACACCTTGCGGCTCAGGCGGGATCGCTCCCCACGCTACCTTGCTGGATGAGGCGCGGCAAATAAAGGCGAATGGGACGCCACAGACCTCTGTAAAGCATAGAGATTATCTCGCCGCTTTGCCGCATCGAGCGTGCGGGGAACGGCGTGCGTCTGGTCCGACGCATTGAGCGCTTTCAACCAGCGCCCGGAGGCGCTACCATAGCGCCTCTTTTTTTTCCGGGTAACGATATGCGTGTTCTACTGGCGCCGATGGAAGGCGTGCTCGATTCGCTGGTGCGTGAGCTGCTGACCGAGGTTAACGATTACGATCTCTGCATCACCGAATTTCTGCGCGTGGTGGATCAACTGCTGCCGGTAAAATCGTTCTACAGGCTATGCCCGGAACTGCATCACCAGAGCCGCACGCCGTCCGGCACCCGCGTACGCGTCCAGCTGCTGGGACAATATCCCGAGTGGCTGGCGGAAAATGCCGCCCGCGCGGTGGCGCTGGGTTCATGGGGGGTGGATTTAAACTGCGGCTGTCCGTCGAAGCTGGTAAACGGCAGCGGCGGCGGGGCAACGCTGCTGAAAGATCCAGAGCTGATCTATCGCGGCGCGAAAGCCATGCGAGAGGCGGTTCCCGAGCATCTGCCGGTGACGGTGAAAGTTCGTCTTGGCTGGGACAGCGGTGAACGGCGCTTTGAAATCGCCGACGCGGTGCAGCAGGCGGGGGCCAGCGAACTGGTGGTTCACGGCCGTACCAAAGAAGATGGCTACAAAGCCGAACGCATCAACTGGCAGGCGATCGGCGAGATCCGCCAGCGCCTGACTATCCCGGTGGTCGCCAACGGTGAAATCTGGGACTGGCAAAGCGCCCAGGATTGTATGGCTGTCACCGGCTGCGATTCGGTGATGATTGGCCGCGGGGCGCTCAATGTGCCGAACCTCAGCCGGGTGATCAAATACAACGAACCGCGCATGCCGTGGCCGCAGGTGGTCCAGCTGTTGCAAAAATATACCCGCCTGGAAAAGCAGGGTGATACCGGCCTGTATCATGTGGCAAGAATTAAGCAGTGGTTAGGCTATTTACGCAAGGAATATACCGAGGCGCTGACCCTGTTTAATGAAATTCGCGCCCTGCAAACGTCTGCTGAAATAGCGGCGGCGATCGGCCGCTATTAACCGCCATACTGTTATTCGCTTCACATATTATTACTTGCATGCCTGTTGATGATAGGCATGGGTTGAATAAAGTGATAATGTGCGGTCAATCAATTCAGGATTGCTACTGAACTCAGGCAAAACCTAAGCACTTTCGTCATTCGTGGCGCAAAGTGCTTAGGTTTTTTTTTGGTAAAAATTCAGGGTGGATAAAATGATGATGTAAAACAATGAGATGTGAATAACGATTTCTCTGGCATTGTCGCGGTTTTATTACCGACGGACGCTTTTTGCCATTCATTTTTAAAAAAAGAAAACGGGTAAATAAATAGCCTGGGGATCCCCATTGTTTTTATTCAGTCACGGTGGATATCACAATGCATAACAAAAAAATAAATCAGCTTTTGATCGGCGCTATGCTGGCGGCCATGGCGCCTGCCGTGAGCGCCGCGGACATCCCGGCGTGGAACGGCAGCGCGCTGGGGTTTGAAGCCGGGCAGCAAGGGCTGCTGGGCGATATGCTAGGCATTCGTCCGATCCTTGAAGAAAACGGCTTTCATTATAATCTCGGCTATCTTAACGAGATGGCCTACAACGCCGGCGGCGGTAATGACCATGATAAACACCTGGCCTATATTGACCAGGTGGCGCTGACCTTTACCCAGGATCTGGAGCGCTGGACCGGCATACCGGATGCGCGTCTCGAAGGCAACATCGTCAACCGCAACCACGATGATAATCTCACCACGAAACGGCTGCAGGATCCGCGGGTGAGTTTCAACGATCTATCGCAGGAGAGCTGGGGCGGCGGGTCGATTACCCGCCTTGGCTGGCTCACCTTTGCCCGCAGCTTTGACGACCGCCGCCTGACCTGGCGCATCGGCATGATGAACAAGGTGCAAACCTTCGACCAGATCATTCCCTGCGATTTTCAGCTGCTGACCCAGTGCGGTGGGAAATCGGCCAACTCGCTGACCTGGAATAACTGGAACATTCACACCTGGGGCACCACCCTGGAGTACAAGCTGACGCCGACAGTCACCCTGAAAGGCGGGGTGATGGAGCAAAACCCGCAGGCTACCGCGCGCAGCCACGCGTGGAGCTGGTCGACGAAGGGTAGCAAAGGCATCTTACTGCCGATGGAGATCGAAACCCGTCCGCTGATTAATGGCCTGCCGGGAGCCTATAACCTTGGCGTTGTCTGGACTAACGCGCCGCAGAGCGACCTCTACAGCGGTAAATCCGGCGGCGCCGGGGCGACCGATCCGCAAGGTTACGCCGAGCACGACAGCACCTGGTTTATGTACGCCGGCCTGAACCAGCAGATCACCCGCCACGCCGACGACCCGCTGCGGGGAATGAGCGTCTCACTGAGCGGCAGCCTCAGCGACCAGCGCAGCAACTATATCCACTCCGCCGTCGCCGCCTCAATGCGCTACCGCGGTCTGTTTGACGCCCGCCCGGAGGACTGGATTGGCTTCGGCCTGACGTGGATCGACATGAGCAGCCACTACGCACGTAATCAGCGCTATATGAATCAGATAAGCGGCGCCACCGACTATAACGATCCGGCTTACCAGCCGGTGGCCGGTCATTCGCTGAACGGTGAGCTCTATTATCGCTTCCGCCCGGTCTCCTGGCTGGAGCTGCAGCCGGGCCTGCAGTACTGGCACCGTCCGGGCGGCGTCGCGCAGACCCAGGACGCGTGGGTAGTGGAGTGGAAAACCGTCGTGACCTTCTGATAGTCGCGATCTTAATCACGTTTTTTCACTTGTCAGGTTGAGCGCGCAGCAGAAGTTGTTACAGTGCGGGTGTTGGATTGCAACTGCTGCGGCAGGCAAAACCTGATCACCTGGCGTTTCGTCGGGGGTCAGGTTTTTTTGTTTCTGGGGTCTATATGCAAATCGCCAAAGTACTCAATAACAATGTGGTGGTGGTTCTCGACGAGCACCGGCGCGAACAGGTGGTGATGGGGCGAGGGCTGGCCTTTCAGAAACGCCCGGGCGACGTGCTGGACGACAGTAAAATTGAAAAAGTTTTCGCCTTACAAAGCGATGAGCTGGTCGGCCGCTTAGGCGAGCTGCTCAGTCAAATACCGTTAGAAGTGATGACCACCTGCGATCGCATTATCGACCTGGCACGCGGACGGCTGGGCAAGTTACAGGAAAGTTTGTACATCACGTTAACGGATCACTGTCATTTTGCTATCGAGCGGCAGAAAAAGGGCATCGCACTGCGTAACGTGCTGCTGTGGGAGATTAAGCGGCTGTATCCGAAGGAGTTCGCGCTGGGCCAGGAGGCAAGGGCCATCATTGCTAAAAGGCTCGGCGTGGAGCTGGCGGAGGATGAAGCCGGATTTATCGCCCTGCATCTGGTGACGGCGCAGCTCAACAGCGAAATGCCGGAGGTCATGCACGTGACCCGGGTGATGCAGGAGATCCTGCAGCTGGTGAAGTATCAGCTGCAGCTTAACTACGATGAAGAGTCGCTGAGCTATCAGCGTTTCGTCACCCACCTGAAGTTTTTCGCCCAGCGGATGCTGACGCGCACGGTGGTGGAAGATGACGACGTCTCGCTGCACAGCGCGGTGAAAGATAACTACGCCAAAGCGTGGAAGTGTGCGGAAACGGTGGCGACGCATCTGCAAAAGCAGTATCAGCGGTCGCTGACCACCGAAGAAATTATGTTTCTTGCCATTCATATCGAACGGGTAAGAAAAGAGGGGCGTTAATTCTCCCCAACAAAACTGGATTGTTACTGCATGATGCAGGCAAAACCTGAGCGCGACGCCCACCGGCGTGGTTCTCGGGTTTTTTTATTTTTTACTACTCAGTCGCCGGTTGTCTGCGGGCAGCGGCAGTAAGGAAAAGAGCATGGAATATAAAGCACTCGCGCAGGATATTCTCAACCGCGTCGGCGGCAAAGAGAACATTGTGAGTCTGGTTCACTGTGCGACACGTCTGCGTTTTAAACTGAAGGATAACGGCAAAGCCGATGCCGAAGGGCTGAAGGCCAATCCGGGCGTGATTATGGTGGTGGAGAGCGGCGGCCAGTTTCAGGTGGTGATTGGCAACCACGTTCACGACGTCTGGCTGGCGGTGCGCCAGGAGGCGGGGTTAAGCGATGACAACGAACCGGTTGCCGAGGAAAAAGCGGCCAAAGGATCGGTGTTAAGCCAGCTTATCGACATCATCTCCGGCATCTTTACACCGTTTATCGGCGTGATGGCGGCAACCGGTCTGCTGAAAGGCCTGCTGGCGCTGGCGGTGACCTGCGACTGGCTTACGCCGGAGCAGGGGACTTATAAAATCTGGTTTGCCGCCAGCGACGCGCTGTTCTTTTTCTTCCCGCTGTTTCTTGGCTATACCGCCGGGAAGAAGTTTGGCGGCAACCCGTTTATCTCGATGGTGATTGGCGGGGCGTTAACCCACCCGCTGATGATTCAGGCCTTTGAGGCCAGCCAGGCGCCGGGCGCGGCGGTGGAGCACTTTCTCGGCATTCCGGTGACCTTTATCAACTACAGCTCGTCAGTGATCCCGATTATTCTCGCCTCATGGGTCTCCTGCTGGCTGGAGCGCAAGAGCAATGCGCTGTTGCCGTCATCGATGAAAAACTTCTTCAGCCCGGCCATCTGCCTGGCGGTGGTGGTCCCGCTCACCTTCCTGGTGATTGGCCCGGTCGCCACCTGGCTGAGCCATCTGCTGGCCAACGGCTACCAGTTAATTTATGCGTTTGCCCCATGGCTGGCGGGCGCGGTACTGGGCGCCATGTGGCAGGTGTGCGTTATTTTCGGCCTGCACTGGGGGCTGGTGCCGTTGATGATCAACAACATGACGGTGCTTGGTCACGACTCCATGCTGCCTATTATCCTCCCGGCGGTGATTGCCCAGGTGGGCGCCGTGCTCGGTATTTTCCTCGCCACCCGCGATGCGCGCCAGCGGGTGCTGGCCGGTTCCGCCTTCTCCGCCGGGCTGTTCGGCATCACCGAGCCGGCTATCTATGGCCTGACTCTGCCGCTGCGCCGTCCGTTTATCTTTGGCTGTGTCGCCGGGGCGATTGGCGGGGCGATCACTGCCTTTAGCAACAGTTATGCCTACTCGTTTGGCCTGCCAAACATCTTTTTCCCGGCGCAAATGATCCCGCCCGGCGGGATTGACGCCAGCGTCTGGGGCGGGCTTATCGGCACCGGCGTGGCTTTCGTGCTCGCCTGCGTGCTGACCTTCTTCGCCGGCCTGCCGCGCGCCAGCGCTGCACCAGGCGCCGTGACGGTAGCCCCGGCCTCGGCAAACGATATTCTGGCGCCGATGAGCGGCAGCGTTATCGCCCTCGAGCAGGTGCCGGATAGCACCTTCGCCAGCGGCCTGCTGGGTAAAGGGGTCGCCATTATCCCGGCGGTGGGCCAAGTGATTGCCCCGTTCCCGGGCGAAGTGGCCTCCCTGTTTCAGACTAAACACGCCATCGGCCTGCAAAGCGACAGCGGCATTGAGCTGCTGATCCACGTCGGCATCGACACGGTCAAACTCGACGGCGTGCCCTTTACCGCGCATGTGAAAGAGGGCGACAGGGTACAGGCCGGCGATCTGCTGATTGAGTTTGATCGCCAGGCGATTCTGGACGCCGGCTACGACCTGGCGACCCCGATCATTATCAGCAACAGCGACGACTACCGGGAGATTGATACGGTGGCGTCCAGCACCGTCGAAGCCGGTCAGCCGTTGTTGTCAGTCAGCCATTAATCACAGGAGAAAAAGATGAAAACATTCCCGACGGATTTTTTATGGGGCGGCGCGACCGCGGCCAATCAGGTGGAAGGTGCTTATCTGGAAGATGGCAAAGGCTTATCCACCTCCGATGTGCAGCCGCACGGCGTTTTCGGCGAAGTGGTCGAGCGCGTACCCGGCGACAGCGGCATAAAAGATGTGGCGATCGATTTTTACCATCGCTATCCGGAAGATATCGCCCTGTTTGCCGAGATGGGTTTTAACTGCCTGCGAGTCTCTATCGCCTGGACCCGCATCTACCCCAACGGCGACGACGCCGAGCCGAACGAAGCCGGCCTCGCGTTCTACGACAAGCTGTTCGACGAGATGGCGAAGCACAGCATCACCCCGCTGGTGACGCTGTCGCATTATGAAATGCCATGGGCGCTGGTAAAAAACTACGGCGGCTGGGGCAGCCGGGAGGTGATTGGCTTCTTTGAGCGCTACGCCCGGACGGTGTTCAGCCGCTATAAAAATAAGGTCAAACTGTGGCTGACCTTTAACGAAATCAATATGTCGCTGCATGCCCCGATGACCGGCGTCGGCCTGCCGGCCGGCAGCAGCAAAGGCGAGGTGTATCAGGCGATTCACCACCAGCTGGTGGCCAGCGCGCTGGCGGTCAAAGCCTGTCATGAGCTGGTGCCTGAGGGCAAAATCGGCAATATGCTGCTCGGCGGGCTGATGTATCCCCTGAGCTGCAAACCGGAGGATGTGTTCGAGACGCTGCAGGAGAACCGCAGCTGGCAGTTCTTCGGCGACGTACAGGCGCGCGGCGCGTACCCGGGCTATATGCAGCGCTATTTCCGTGACAACGGCATCGCGCTCACCATCACCGACGCCGATCGTGAAGCGCTAAAAACCACCGTCGACTTTATCTCCTTCAGCTACTACATGACCGGCTGCGTCACCGCCGACGAGGCGCTGAACCAGCAGGCGCGCGGCAATATTCTCAGCATGGTGCCGAACCCGCACCTGGCGAGCTCGGAGTGGGGCTGGCAGATAGACCCGCTGGGCCTGCGCACGCTGCTGAACGTGCTGTGGGATCGCTACCAGAAGCCGCTGTTTATCGTGGAAAACGGTCTGGGCGCCAAAGATAAGGTGGAAGCCGACGGCAGCATTAACGATGACTACCGCATCAGTTACCTGAACGACCACCTGGTGCAGGCGCGGGAAGCCATTGACGATGGCGTTGAGCTGATGGGCTTTACCAGCTGGGGACCGATTGACCTGGTGAGCGCCTCAAAGGCGGAGCTGTCGAAGCGCTACGGCTTTATCTATGTCGACCGCCATGATGACGGTACCGGCACCCTGGCGCGCAGTAAGAAGAAGAGCTTTGGCTGGTATAAAGAGGTGATTGCCAGCCGCGGCGCCAGCCTGAAAGCCTAAAGAATGCCCGCCCGGCCATCGCCGGGCGGGGGGTTAGCCCGGTTTACGCGCGCGCAGTAAAAAGGTCATCGGACGTTCTTTCTCTTCATCCAGAGCGGGTAGGGTGGTAAAGAGGTGCGGCTCGTTAAAAGATGTCTGCTCATATTCACCCCCTGAATTGATAAGGTTGTTTATTTTTAGCAAACTAATAATTTAGTCACATGCTTTACTAAACGCGTTTAATTCAATTAACTTATGATAACCAACCTGATTAAGTTATCTGACCTGTCCAATGAAATTGATATTAAATAAAAGCGTGCTGGCGGCATTGCCCCTGGCCATCGCGCTGGCTGGCTGCGCGCCATCTCATGAGGTTGCTAATCCGCCGCAGCAGCAAATTCCAGCCTCCCATGTTTCCATGGATCTCCCTGCCGCCGTGAAAAATGGCTGGCCGCAGACTGACTGGTGGAAAGATTACCATGACCCACAGCTTAATAATCTGATTCAGCGAGCGTTGGCCAACGCGCCGGATATGCAGATTGCCGAACAGCGCATCAGGCTTGCCGAAGCGCAGGCGCGAATGTCGCAGGCGAATCTTGGCCCGGAGATGGATTTCTCCGCCGATATTGAACGCCAGCGCATGTCGGCCGAAGGCCTGATGGGACCGTTTGCTACCGACACCGACGGCAATACCGGCCCGTGGTACACCAACGGTACCTTTGGCCTGACCGCCGGTTGGGATCTCGATCTGTGGGGAAAAAACCGTGCGCTGGTGAAAGCGCGTATCGGCGAGCTGAAAGCCCAGGTTGCTGAACAGGCCCAGACCCGTGAGCTGCTCTCCGGCAGCGTGGCGCGTCTGTACTGGCAGTGGCAGACGGAAGCGGCGATCAAAGCGGTGCTGCAGCAGGTGAAAAACGAGCAAAATAATATCGTGACGGTCGACAAGGCCCTGTATCAGCGCGGGATCACTAACTCCGCCGAAGGGGCGGAGAACGATATTAACGTCAGCAAAACCGACCAGCAGCTGGCGGACGTGACGGGCACGATGAAAGAGATTGAAGCGCGGCTGATGGCCCTGACCAACAGCCAGAGCCAGTCGCTAAACCTCAAACCCGCCAGCCTGCCAACGGTCAGCGCGCAGCTGCCAGATACCCTCGGCTATGAGCTGCTGGCGCGCCGCCCGGATCTGCAGGTCGCCCACTGGTATATTGAGGCGTCCCTGAGCGAAGTGGACGCGGCGAAAGCGGCATTTTATCCGGACATCAATCTGATGGCGTTCCTGCAGCAGGATGCCCTGCACTTAAGCGATCTTTTCCGCCATTCGGCGCAGCAGATGGGCGTTACTGCCGGGTTGACGCTGCCGATCTTTGACAGCGGCCGCCTTAACGCCAACCTGGATATCGCCAGCGCGCAGAATAGCCTGTCGATCGCCCAGTACAACAAAGCGGTGGTGGATGCCGTTAACCAGGTGGCGAAAACCGCCAGCCAGGTCGAAACATTAATGGCCAAAAGCCAGCAGCAGCAGCAGGTTGAAAAAGACGCTCAACGGGTAGTAGATCTGGCGCAGGCCCGAATGGCGGCGGGGATCTTACCTGGCTCCAGAGTCAGTATGGCGAAGCTCCCGGCGCTGCAGGAGCGGATCACCGCATTGCGCCTGCACGGCCAGTGGATTGACGCTAGCATTCAACTGACCTCGGCCCTCGGCGGCGGCTACCACCAGACGGTGAAGTAACCGCCAACCACGGTGCGCCCGCGGGCGCGCCGCTTAGTCTTTCTTCTTACTCTCGCGCCGCCTGAGCCACCAGTGGGCGGCCACCACCACCACCACCGCGAGGATCAGCCAGATCCAGTGCTTCAGATGGGCATCCAGATGGTGCAGCCACGGGCCAACCACCTCGCCGCCGAGATAGCCAATGGTGGTAAACAGCAGGGCCCACACCAGCGCTCCGACAATATTCAGCGGCAGGAAAATGCGCGGCGGCAGGCGGCTGGCGCCGATCAGCAGGGGGCCGATTACCCGGAAGCCATACATAAAGCGGGTGCCGATGACAAACAGCCACGGCCGGTGCTGGATCATACGCTGCGCTTTACGGATCCGCGCTTTCTGACTGGCGAAACGGCGCAGGATGCGTCCCCCGAAGCGGCGACCGACCAGATAGAGCAGCTGATCGCCAATCATCCCGCCGAGGGCGACGGCGATCACCACCAGGGGAAATTTCAGTAGCCCCTGATGCGCCGCGACGCCGCCCAGCAGGGTAATTGTCTCACCTTCCGCCATGCTGCCGACGATCAGCGCCGCGTAGCCATACTGGGAAATCAGGTGATTGATATCCATAAAAAGCTTTTCTCCTTACCTCATCACCTCTTAATCATACACCCTGCTGACCAAAACGCGGCGACGCAGAATTTTCTGTGCTGTACATAAAATAATCTACAGGGTGAATTATACTTGGATCAGTGCAGTACGAAGCCGTGACAAGGGGGACGCTATGAACCATGTCTGGGGGCTCTTCGCTCATCCCAACCGGGAAATGAGCGTGATTAAGAGCGAGAATGAAACCATTTCTCATCACTATACGCATCATGTGCTGCTGATGGCGGCGGTTCCGGTAATCTGCGCCTTTATCGGCACCACGCAGCTGGGCTGGAATTTCGGCGATGGCACCGTGATTAAACTGTCGATGCTGACCGGACTGGCGCTGGCGGTGCTGTTTTACGCCGTGATGCTCGCCGGGGTGGCGATCATGGGGCGGGTCATCTGGTGGATGGCGAGGCAGTATCCGCAGCAGCCTTCCCTGAAACGCTGCATGGTGTTTGCCGGCTACGTCGCCACCCCGCTGTTTCTGAGCGGGATTGTGGCGCTCTATCCGCTGGTCTGGCTGTGCGCGCTGGTCGGTACTATTGCGCTGTTCTATACCGGGTATCTGCTGTATCTCGGCATTCCGACCTTCCTGAGCATTAATCGGGAAGAGGGGTTAAGCTTTGCCAGCTCGACGCTAGCTATTGGGGTACTGGTGCTGGAAGTGCTGCTGGCCATCACCGTGGTGCTCTGGGGGTATGGCTACCGACTCTTCTGATCGGGCGACACGGGTAAATATGCATTGCCGGCAAATATGTATTTTATGTCGGCAATGCAGCATTTCTTCACGATTCTTATTAGGCACAGGGCCTTACGGCGCGGTATGATGGCGTTTGCCAGCGAAGTTGCCCACTTAACCTCGCGGCGTACGTTCCATAACGTGCAAAAATACTTTTCAGAATGCCCATGATGCCGAAATTTCGAGTCTCTTTGCTCAGCCTGACCTTGCTGCTGGCTGTGCCTTTTGCGCCCCAGGCGTTAGCAAAAACCCCGACGGCGGTGACCGCCTCGCAGCCGGAAATTGCCTCCGGAAGCGCCATGATCGTCGATCTGGCCACGAAAAAAATCATTTATGCCAGCCAGCCGGATCTGGTGCGCCCGATGGCGTCGATCACCAAAGTGATGACGGCCATGGTGGTGCTCGATGCCCATCTGCCGCTGGATGAGATGCTGACGGTGGATATCAGCCATACGCCGGAAATGAAGGGGATCTACTCCCGCGTGCGCCTCAACAGCCAGATTAGTCGCCGCGATATGCTGCTGCTGGCGCTGATGTCTTCCGAGAACCGCGCGGCCGCCAGCCTGGCGCATCACTATCCGGGCGGCTACGACGCTTTTATTCGCGCGATGAACGCCAAAGCCCAGGCGCTGGGCATGACCCATACCCGCTACGTGGAGCCCACCGGCCTGTCGGTGCATAACGTCTCCACCGCCCGCGATCTGACCAAACTGCTGATCGCCAGCGAGCAGTATCCGCTGATCGGCCAGCTGAGCACCACCAAAGAAGAGACCGCCACCTTCGCCCATCCGGCCTACAGCCTGCCGTTCCGCAACACCAACCATCTGGTGTATCGCGATAACTGGAACATTCAGCTGACCAAAACCGGCTTCACCAACGCTGCCGGCCACTGCCTGATTATGCGCACGGTGATTAACCAACGTCCGGTGGCGCTGGTGGTGATGGATGCCTTCGGCAAATATACCCACTTCGCTGACGCCAGCCGCTTGCGGACCTGGATTGAAACCGGGAAGGTAATGCCGGTACCCGCCTCGGCGCTGAGCTATAAAAAGCAGCGCGAAGCGCAGATGGCGGAGGCGATGCTGAAAGGCGGCGCGCAGACCGCGCAGAACGATTAATCTGCATGTCTCACGGATGGCGGCGCATTGCGCCTTATCCGGGCTACGTGATTTGGCGCCGGGTTCGCCCCTTTCGTAGGCCCGGCAAGCGCAGCGCCGCCGGGCAATCAGGC
>NZ_JBPYUI010000005.1:0-56932 GCF_051858335.1 Klebsiella sp. K47 | reverse complement strand
AGGCCCGGCAAGCGCAGCGCCGCCGGGCAATCAGGCCGAGTGCCGGTGTTTGTGCAGGATGGCGGCTGACGCCTCTACGGAACCGCGCTGAACGGTAGCCCGGCTAAGGCGTTTACGCCGCGAGCCGGGGATTTGGCGCCGGATATCACTCCGGTAGCGTCCAGTCGCCGTCACCCAGCGCGCGCTGCATAATCAACGTATCCCGCCAGTCGCCCATCTTGTAGCCGACGCTGCGCAGCTGACCCGCCACGGTAAAGCCGAACTTTTTATGGATCGCCAGCGAGCCGGCATTGTTATGGCCATCGCCGATGATCGCCAGCATCTGCCGCCACGGGCCTTTCTCGCACTCAGCGATTAGCCTGGACAGCAGCGCGCTGCCGATGCCGCGTCCGCCCATTCCGGATTCCACGTATATCGATTCCTCGAGGGTGTAGCGATAGGCCGGACGCGGGCGATAGAAGGTGGCATAGCAGTAGCCGACGATAGCCCCGCGCCACAGTGCTACCAGCCACGGCAGCCCGTTGTCGCGCACGGTCTGGATCCGTTTACGCATTTCGTCAACGGTGGGGGGGATCTCTTCGAAGGAGGCGCGGCCATTAAGTACGTGCCAGACATACAGCGCGGCGATGGCGTGCGCATCGTCGGGCAGCGCTTCGCGAATTTCTAAATCACTGTCGAGTAACGGGGCCTCTGCGGGCATGGCGGCGCTCCTGAATCTGCCGGAGAAACATTCTCCGGCGTGCAGCGTAATACAGAAGCGCCAGGCTGAATAGTCCTGCCGTCGATTATTGCGGATCCGCCGGAGAGGCTGGCGTCGGGGCCGCTTCACCCCAGTATTTCTGCTTGCTGGTTTTACCAATCCCCGGGTTCATGCTGTTGGTGGGATCGTTCTGGCGATAGAACTGCTGCAGGCTCTCCGGGGCCTCATACAGATGACCCACGTTATGCTCCGCCGGATACTGGGCGCCGCGCGCTTTCAGTAACTCCAGCATTTTTTCCTTCAGCGCGTGGGCGTCGACCCCTTTCCTGACGATGTAATCCTGATGGAACACATGGCACATAAAGTGGCCATAGTAGAGCTTATGCACCAGCTGGCTGTCGATCTCCGGCGGCAGATGTTCGAACCACTCGGTATCGTTACGCCGCAGGGCGATATCCAGCGCCAGAATATCTTCGACTTCGTCGGCATGCACCGCCTGATAGCGGATCGCCGCGCCGGCGGCGGCAAAGCGATGGAGGAACGCCTTGCTGCCTTCCTCCGGCGTACAGGCGAAGAAATCCCCCTCGGCCTGCTGAAAGTACTCCGTCAACCAACGCTGCGCTTCTTCGATGCCGTCGCCAGCCATCTTCAGCAGCAGATGATGTTCATATTTATCACGCCAGGTTTTCATCCGCTCCGGTAAATGCGCCGGAAAGACGTGGCCGAGTTTCTGCATAAAGCGGTCGGTAAAGTGCGGCTTAAACAGCGAGACTTTCTCCAGCATCGCGTCGGTGCGCCCCTTCATGGTGAAGAAGAACGGCATTTTGTCGGTGCCGAGCTTGTCGATCATCAGGAAGGTGTCTTTGCCATACTTCTCGGCGATATCGTAAATATCGCGGTGCATATATTCCCCCGCCACCGGCAGATGCTGGAACTCGGCGAGGATATGGCGGCGGATCTCGGTCAATACCTGCGGCTGGTTGGTGCCAATGTAAAACACCTGCTGGCGCTTTTCCGCCGGGAAAGTATCGAGACGCACGGCGAAAACCGCCAGCTTGCCGGCGCAGCCGGAGGATTCGAACAGGCGGTCCGGGTCGGCGTTATAGCGCGCCGGGGTGTCGGCATCGACATCGCGCACGCGGGTGACATAGTCGTGATCGTGGGCGTGGCGGCCGTCGTGCAGGACATCGCTATCGCTAATCCGTTCGTCGTCGAGGCGGCTGAGGATCTGTTCCGGCGTGCTGCCGAGATCGATGCCCAGATGATTGACCAGCTTCAGCTTGCCGTCGGCGTCAATCTGCGCGAACAGCGACATCTCAGTGTAGGCCGGCCCGCGCTGCACCAGCGAGCCGCCGGAGTTGTTGCAGATCCCGCCGATGACCGATGCGCCGATGCATGACGAACCGATCACCGAGTGCGGTTCGCGTCCCAGCGGTTTGAGCGCTTTTTCCAGCGAATAGAGGGTGGTGCCGGGCCAGGCCAGCACCTGCTGGCCTTTGTCCAGCAGATGCAGTTTGTCCAGGCGCAGGGTGCTGATAATCACGATCTCGCGATCGTAATCATTGCCGTTGGGGGTCGAACCTTCGGTCAGGCCGGTGTTGGCCGCCTGCATCAGAATAATTTTATCGGCGTCTACGCAGGCGTTGAGCACGCGCCAGAGCTCCAGCAGGGTACCGGGAAAGACAACCGCCAGGGCCTCGCCCTGACCGGAGCGGAAGCCTTTGCGGTAGCGCTGGGTTTTTGCCGGGTCGGTCAGCAGATGCGAAGGGCCAACCAGGCGCGCCAGGTCAGCCAGAAACGTTTTATGGGTGTCAGTGGGTGCAGATGACATGTTCCACTCCTTGTGGTGGTGCGCGAAATATCGAGGATAAGCATAGCGCTTTGTATGACAATTTGATGCATGAATGTTTCGCAAAAATCAGAGAAGAACCTTAGCATTCTGCGGGCGCGTTGTTTATATATATGGCAAACTGCGGTTTTTATTATGTTTTACCGAGTCCCCGTCTGAGATAAAGCGAGATAACAATGAAATGGCTCTGCACTGTAGGCGTCGCCGTGAGTCTGGCGCTGCAACCCGCGCTGGCGGATGAACTGTTTGGTAACCACCCCCTGACCCCGCAGGCGCGGGATGCCTTTGTCACCGACCTGCTGAAAAAAATGACGGTGGACGAGAAAATCGGCCAGCTGCGTCTGATAAGCGTTGGCCCGGATAACCCGAAAGAGGCGATCCGTGAAATGATCAAGAACGGTCAGGTGGGGGCGATTTTTAACACCGTTACCCGCCCGGATATCCGTGTAATGCAGGATCAGGTGATGCAGCTTAGCCGCCTGAAGATCCCGCTGTTCTTTGCCTACGATGTGCTGCACGGTCAGCGCACCGTGTTTCCGATAAGCCTCGGCCTGGCCTCGTCGTTTAACCTTGATGCGGTGAAGACCGTGGGCCGCGTGTCAGCTTATGAAGCCGCCGATGACGGCTTGAACATGACCTGGGCGCCGATGGTCGACGTCTCCCGCGACCCGCGCTGGGGACGCGCTTCCGAAGGGTTCGGGGAAGACACCTATCTGACCACGATGATGGGCCAGGCGATGGTGGAGTCGATGCAGGGCAAGAGCCCGGCGGACCGCTATTCGGTGATGACCAGCGTCAAGCATTTCGCCGCCTACGGCGCGGTGGAGGGCGGGAAAGAGTACAATACGGTCGACATGAGCCCGCAGCGCCTGTTCAACGACTATATGCCGCCGTATAAAGCCGGGCTTGATGCCGGCAGCGGCGCGGTGATGGTGGCCCTGAACTCGCTGAACGGCACCCCGGCGACCTCTGATTCCTGGCTGCTGAAAGACGTCCTGCGCGACCAGTGGGGCTTTAAAGGCATCACCGTTTCCGACCACGGCGCCATCAAAGAGTTGATTAAGCACGGCGTGGCCTCCGACCCGGAAGACGCGGTGCGCGTAGCGCTGAAGTCCGGCATCAACATGAGCATGAGCGACGAGTATTACAGCAAGTACCTGCCGGGGCTGGTGAAGTCCGGCAAGGTGACCATGGCCGAGCTGGATGATGCCACCCGACACGTGCTCAACGTGAAATATGATATGGGACTGTTCAACGATCCCTACAGCCACCTGGGACCGAAAGATTCTGACCCGCAGGACACCAATGCGGAAAGTCGTCTGCATCGTAAAGAGGCGCGCGAAGTGGCTCGCGAGAGCCTGGTGCTGCTGAAGAACCGTCTTGATACGCTGCCGCTGAAAAAATCCGGCACTATCGCGGTGGTGGGCGCGCTGGCGGACAGCAAGCGCGACATGATGGGCAGCTGGTCCGCGGCCGGGGTGGCCGACCAGTCGGTGACCGTCCTGACCGGCATCAAAGAAGCGCTGGGCGATAACGGCAAAGTGATTTACGCCAAAGGGGCGAACGTTACCGATGACAAAGGCATTGTCGATTTCCTCAATTTGTATGAGAACGCGGTGCAGGTTGACCCACGCTCGCCGCAGGAAATGATCGACGAAGCGGTCGCGGCGGCGAAGCAATCCGATGTGGTGGTCGCCGTGGTGGGCGAGGCGCAGGGCATGGCGCATGAGGCCTCCAGCCGGACCGATATCACCCTGCCGCAAAGTCAGCGCAATCTGATTGCCGCTCTTAAAGCCACCGGCAAACCGCTGGTGCTGGTGCTGATGAACGGGCGTCCGCTGGCGCTGGTGAAAGAGGATCAGCAAGCCGATGCGCTGCTGGAGACCTGGTTTGCTGGCACCGAAGGCGGTCACGCCATCGTCGACGTGCTGTTTGGCGACTACAACCCGTCGGGCAAGCTGCCGATGTCTTTCCCGCGCTCGGTGGGCCAGATCCCAACCTACTACAGCCACCTGAATACCGGCCGGCCGTATAATCCGGAGAAGCCGAACAAGTACACCTCGCGTTACTTCGATGAAGCCAATGGCCCGCTGTATCCGTTTGGTTACGGTCTGAGCTACACCACCTTTAGCGTCTCCGATGTCACCATGTCGTCGGCCACCATGCCGCGCGATGGCAGCGTGACCGCCAGCGTGCAGGTGACCAACACCGGCAATCGCGAAGGGGCGACGGTGATCCAGCTCTACCTGCAGGACGTCACCGCCTCCATGAGCCGGCCGGTGAAAATGCTGCGCGGCTTTAAAAAGGTCACCCTCAAACCGGGCGAAACGCAAACCGTTAGCTTCCCAATCGACGTCGACGCGCTGAAGTTCTGGAATCAGCAGATGAAATACGTTGCTGAGCCGGGCAAATTCAATGTCTTTATCGGCGTGGACTCCGCCCGCGTGAAGCAGAGCGAGTTTGAGCTGCTGTAAGGCATCGCTCTTAAGTCCAACGTCACGCTTTAAAGGCCGATTAATCGGCCTTTTCTTTTTCGCATCGCTGGCAAATGGGCTACGCTTTTCTCTTAAGCTTCTGTAAGCGAAGCGCAAAAGAACTGAGGGAAGCGGGATGAAGATGGCAACGACATGGTCCGGCGCGCTGGCGCTGGCCGCCCTGATAAGTTTACCGCTGCAGGCGGCGGAGCCGGTGAAGGTCGGCTCGAAAATTGATACCGAAGGCGCGCTGCTGGGCAATATGATCCAGCAGGTGCTGGAAAGCCACGGCGTAAAAACGATTAATAAAATCCAGCTCGGCACCACGCCGGTGGTGCGCGGGGCGATTGTCGCCGGCGAGCTGGATATCTACCCGGAATATACCGGCAATGGCGCCTTCTTCTTCAAAGATGAAAACGACCCGGCGTGGAAGAATGCCCAACAGGGCTATGAGAAGGTGAAGCGCCTCGATCAGGAGAAACATCAGCTGGTATGGCTCACCCCGGCGCCGGCCAACAACACCTGGACTATCGCCGTGCGCCAGGACCTGGCGGAGAAAAATAAGCTGACCTCGCTGGCCGACCTCAGTCGCTACCTGAAGCAGGGCGGCGAATTTAAGCTGGCGGCTTCGGCGGAATTTATTGAGCGCCCGGACGCGCTGCCGGCGTTTGAAAAAGCGTATGGCTTCAACCTCAACCAGAACCAGCTGCTGTCGCTGGCCGGGGGCGATACGGCGGTGACCATCAAAGCGGCGGCGCAACAGACCTCCGGCGTTAACGCGGCGATGGCCTACGGCACCGATGGCCCGGTGGCGGCCCTGGGGTTACAGACGCTGAGCGACCCGCAGGGCGTGCAGCCGATATATGCCCCGACGCCGGTGGTGCGCGAGGCGGTGCTGAAGGCCTACCCGCAGATCGCCGACTGGCTGCAGCCGGTCTTCGCCAGCCTCGATGAAAAAACGCTGCAGCAGCTGAACGCCCGCATTGCGGTGGAGGGCCAGGATGCGAAGCGCGTGGCGGCAGATTATCTGCAGCAGAAAGGCCTGCTGAAGTAAGCCACCGGTGACCATTCGCTGTACTCATCGCGTCGGCCTGCTGCTGACAGGTCTGCTGCTGGTTACGCTGGCGCTGCCGTTTATTACTTACGCGCCGAATCGCTTACTCTCCGGCGAAGGGCGCGGGCTGTGGCAGGTAATGCCCTGGCTCGCCGGCGTTCAGCTGGCGGCGGCCCTTGCCGGGATGCTGCTTTGCTGGCTGCCAGGCAGGGCCGCGCCGCTTCTTCACCTGCTGCTGGCCGAACTGCTCTTCCCGCTGCTTATCTGGGGCAGCGGCCAGGCGGCGCTTGAGCTCTCCCGGCACGGCTCGCCGCTGGCGCGCACCTCGCCCGGCAGCGGCCTGTGGTTGTCGCTGGCGCTTTGTCTGCTGCTGGCCAGCGAGGCCATCCGTCATCTTACCGTCCGGCCGCTCTGGCGCTGGCTGCTCAATGCGCAAGTCTGGCTGTTGCCCATCATCCTGCTCGCTATCGGGGCGCTCGATCAGCTCTCCTTGCTGAAGGAGTATGCCAACCGTCAGGAGGTATTTGATGACGCCCTGCGCCAGCATCTGCTTCTGCTGTTCGGCACCCTGCTGCCGGGCCTGCTGATTGGCCTGCCGCTGGGGGTATGGCTGTGGCGGCGTCCGCGCTGGCAGGCGCCGGCTTTCACCGCGCTCAATGTGATCCAGACTATTCCGTCGGTAGCGCTTTTTGGCCTGCTGATTGCGCCGCTTGCCGGTCTGGCGCGTTATTTCCCGACGCTGGGCGAGCTGGGCGTCTCCGGGACCGGCGTGGCGCCAGCCCTGATCGCTCTCACTCTCTATGCGCTGCTGCCGCTGGTGCGCGGGGTGGTGACCGGCCTGCAGCAGGTGCCGCAGGATGCCCTGGAAAGCGCGACGGCAATGGGCATGAGCGCCGGGCAGCGCTTTCGTCAGGTGCAGCTTCCGCTGGCGATGCCGGTACTGCTGCGCAGCCTGCGGGTGGTCAGCGTGCAAACCGTCGGCATGGCGGTAGTGGCCGCGCTGATCGGCGCCGGCGGCTTTGGCGCGCTGGTTTTTCAGGGGCTGCTGAGCAGTGCGCTGGATCTGGTGCTGCTGGGCGTGGTGCCGACCATTGCCCTGGCGGTGGTGGTGGATGCCCTGTTCGCCCTGTGGGGCGCCTGGCTAAAAGGAGAGGCCAATGATTGAATTTCAAGGGGTCAGCAAAGTGTTTGCCGGCCACCCGGCGGTGAAGGACCTGACCCTGGAGCTGCGCGAAGGCGCTTTCTCGGTGCTGGTGGGGACTTCCGGCTCGGGCAAGTCGACGACGCTGAAGATGATCAACCGTCTGCTGGAGCCGGACCGGGGCACCATTCGCTTTGCCGGCGAGGACATTCGCCAGCAGCCGGTCCTGACCCTGCGGCGGCGGATGGGCTATGCCATCCAGTCCATCGGCCTGTTTCCCCACTGGACGGTGGCGCAGAATATCGCCACCGTGCCGCAGCTGCAAAGATGGCCGCGGGCAAGGATCGCCGACCGGATCGACGAGCTGATGGCGCTGCTGGGGCTGGAGGCGACGCTGCGCGACCGTTACCCGCATCAGCTCTCCGGCGGCCAGCAGCAGCGGGTGGGGGTGGCGCGGGCGCTGGCGGCAGATCCGGAGGTGCTGTTGATGGATGAGCCCTTCGGCGCCCTCGACCCGGTGACCCGCGAGGCGCTGCAGCAGGAGATGCTGCGCATCCACCGTCTGCTGGGACGGACGATTGTGCTGGTGACCCATGATATTGACGAAGCGCTGCGTCTGGCGGACCACCTGGTGCTGATGGACGGGGGCGAGGTGGTCCAGCAGGGGGCGCCGCTGGAGATGCTCCTGCGACCGAAAAATAGCTTTGTACAGACCTTTTTTGGCCGCAGCGAGCTGGGTGTGCGCCTGCTGTCGCTGCGCGAGGTGGGGGACTATTTGCGTCCCGACGAACGGCTGGCGGGCGAGGGGCTGACCGTCACCATGACCCTGCGGGAAGCGCTGTCGCAGTTTGTCGCCCGGCGCAGCGAGACGCTGCCGGTGGTCGATGCCGAAGGCAGGCCCTGCGGTACGCTGCATTTTGCCGATCTGCTGCGCCAGGAGATGAGCCATGAAGGCGCTTCGTGAGCCGCTGTGGTGGCTTATCGCGCTGTTTATCGGCCTGCTGGCAGGGCTGCCCTACAGCGCGCCGCTGTTCAGTCGGCTGTTCCCGGAACTGCCGCGGCCGGTCTACCAGCAGGAGAGCTTCTGGGCGCTCACTCTCGATCACGGCTGGCTGGTGGTGGCGTCCAGCCTCGCGGCAACGGCAATCGGGCTGGGGGCTGGGGTGGCGGTCACCCGGCCCGCCGGCAGCGCGTTTCGTCCGCTGGTGGAGACCATCGCCGCTATCGGGCAGACCTTTCCGCCGGTGGCGGTGCTGGCGATGGCGGTGCCGGTGCTGGGCTTTGGCTGGCTGCCGGCGCTGATAGCCCTCGCGTTGTATGGCATACTGCCGGTGCTGCAGGGGACGCTGGCCGGGCTGGGTTCGATACCGCCGGGGGTGTCAGGTGTGGCTGAAGGGATGGGAATGACCGGCTGGCAGCGTCTGTATAAGGTGGAGCTACCGCTGGCGGCCCCGGTGATCCTGGCGGGGATCCGCACCTCGGTCATCGTCAATATTGGTACCGCGACCATTGCCTCGACGGTGGGGGCCAGTACGCTCGGGACGCCGATCATCATCGGCCTGAGCGGCTTTAATACCGCCTATATTGTTCAGGGGGCGCTGCTGGTGGCCCTGGCGGCGATTATCGTCGACCGCGCGTTTGAGCGTCTGACCCGCTGGATCAGCCGACACCGCCACGCACAATAAAGGAATAGCCGGCCAGCATTACGCCGCTGATCCCGCCGATGGCCATAAGTAAGAAGAGAGTGACGACCGCGATTTTCGCTGGCTTCATAATAGGCTCCTGATGTTAACAGGGGGATTATACGGTGAAGCGCAGGTGTTAATGAAACATTAATTGCGGTTTAGCGCGCCGCGCCGGGCTTTTTGCCGCGTTTGCTGCGCAACGCGCCGCAAAAAAGTGTGATCCTGGCCGTCATTTTTCATTTTTATGCAGGGCTTCAAAGAAAGTTTTCGCCAGGCAGGGTATGGTACGCGCTTTCAGGCATGTGTGGTTTGCGGGTATGTACGAGTTTGATCTGGTGTTGCTGCTGCTTCAGCAGATGTGCGTATTTTTGGTCATCGCGTGGTTGATGAGCAAAACCCGACTGTTTATCCCCCTGATGCAAGTCACCGTTCGCCTGCCGCACAAGCTGCTGTGCTACGTCACCTTCTCCATTTTCTGCATTATGGGGACCTATTTCGGTCTGCATATCGAAGACTCCATCGCCAACACCCGCGCCATCGGCGCCGTGATGGGCGGCCTGCTCGGCGGGCCGGTGGTCGGCGGGCTGGTAGGGCTCACCGGCGGCCTGCACCGCTACTCGCTGGGGGGAATGACCGCCTTAAGCTGCATGGTCTCCACCATCGTTGAGGGGCTGCTGGGCGGTCTGGTGCACAGCGTGCTGGTCAAACGCGGCCGGCCGGACAAAGTCTTTAGCCCGCTGACCGCCGGGGCGATCACCTTCGTGGCCGAGCTGGTGCAGATGATGATCATTCTGCTGATTGCCCGCCCGTTCCAGGACGCCCTGCATCTGGTGCAGAGCATTGCCGCGCCGATGATGGTCACCAATACCGTCGGAGCGGCGCTGTTTATGCGCATTCTGCTGGATAAACGGGCGATGTTTGAGAAGTACACCTCCGCCTTTTCCGCCACGGCGCTGAAGGTGGCGGCGTCCACCGAGGGGATCCTGCGTCAGGGATTCAACGAAGAGAATAGCATGAAGGTGGCCCAGGTGCTGATCCAGGAGCTGGACATCGGCGCGGTGGCGATCACCGATCGCGACAAGCTGCTGGCGTTTACCGGCATCGGCGACGACCACCATCTGCCGGGCAAGCCTATTTCCTCCTCGTATACGCAACGGGCGATTGAGACCGGGGAGGTGGTCTACGCCGACGGCAACGAGGTGCCTTACCGCTGCTCGATTCATCCGCACTGTAAGCTGGGGTCGACGCTGGTGATCCCCCTGCGCGGCGAGAACCAACGGGTGATAGGCACCATTAAACTGTATGAGGCGAAAAATCGCCTGTTCAGTTCGATCAACCGCACCCTCGGGGAGGGGATTGCCCAGCTGCTGTCGGCGCAGATCCTCGCCGGACAGTACGAGCGGCAGAAGGCGCTGCTGACGCAATCCGAAATCAAGCTCCTGCACGCCCAGGTCAACCCGCACTTCCTGTTTAACGCGCTTAACACGCTGAAGGCGGTGATCCGCCGCGACAGCGATCAGGCCGGCCAGCTGGTGCAGTATCTGTCGACCTTCTTTCGCAAGAACCTGAAACGGCCGACGGAAATTGTCACTCTTGCCGATGAGATCGAGCATGTTAACGCCTATCTGCAGATTGAGAAGGCTCGCTTTCAGGCTAACCTGCAGATCCAGATGGCGGTGCCGGAAGGGCTGGCGCATCACCAGCTGCCGGCCTTTACCCTGCAGCCGATCGTGGAGAACGCCATTAAGCATGGTACATCGCAACATCTTGGCGTCGGCGAAATTACCATCCGCGCCAGCCAGGACGATCGCTGGCTGCAGCTGGATATCGAAGATAACGCCGGGCTGTACCGGGCCAACCCCCAGGCCAGCGGGCTGGGGATGAATCTGGTGGACAGGCGGCTGCGGGCGCGTTTTGGCGCCGACTGCGGCATCAGCGTCACCTGCGAGCCGGAGCGCTTTACCCGTGTCACCCTACGTCTGCCCCTGGAGGAGAATGCATGCTGAGAGTATTGATCGTCGATGATGAGCCGCTGGCGCGGGAAAACCTGCGCATTTTGCTGGAGACACAGCGCGATATCGAGATCGTCGGCGAGTGCGGCAACGCGGTGGAGGCCATTGGCGCGGTGCATAAGCTGCGTCCCGACGTGCTGTTTCTCGACATCCAGATGCCGCGCATCAGCGGTCTGGAGATGGTCGGGATGCTCGACCCGGAGCACCGCCCCTATATCGTGTTTCTCACCGCCTTTGATGAATACGCGGTGAAAGCCTTTGAGGAGCATGCCTTTGACTATCTGCTGAAGCCGATTGAAGCTGCCCGGCTGGAGAAAACCCTCGCCCGCCTGCGCCAGGAGCGTAATCTGCAGGATGTGTCGCTGCTGGATGATGCTCAGCAGACGCTGAAATACATTCCCTGTACCGGCCACAGTCGTATCTGGCTGCTGCAGATGGAGGATGTGGCCTTCGTCAGCAGCCGGATGAGCGGCATCTACGTGACCGACCGCGAGGGCAAGGAGGGCTTTACCGAACTCACCCTGCGCACCCTCGAGAGCCGCACGCCGTTGCTGCGCTGCCATCGCCAGTATCTGGTGAATATGGCGCACCTGAAGGAGATTCGCCTGGAGGAGAATGGTCAGGCGGAGCTGCTGATGCGCGCCGGGCAAACGGTGCCGGTGAGCCGGCGCTATTTAAAAAGCCTGAAAGAGGCGATTGGCCTGTAAAGCTGGTACACTGCGCCCCATTGCATCATCGACAGTAAAAGGCCCTCATGCTCAGTAATGATATTCTTCGTAGCCTGCGCTACACCCTGAAAGTCAATAATAACGATATGGTGCGCATTCTCGCGCTCTCCGCTATGGAATCCACCGCCGCCAGCTTCGACACCTGGACGACGAAAGAGGATGAAGAGGGCTTTGTTCGCTGCCCGGACATTATCCTGTCGGGTTTCCTTAACGGCCTTATCTATGACAAGCGCGGCAAAGATGATTCGGCCCCGGAGCTGGCGCTGGAGCGTCGGGTGAATAACAACACGGTGCTGAAAAAGCTGCGGATCGCCTTCTCGCTGAAAACGGACGATATCCAGGCGATTATGAGCGAGCAGAAATACCGGGTGTCGGTGCCGGAGATCACCGCCATGATGCGCTCGCCTGACCACAAAAACTACCGCGAGTGCGGCGACCAGTTTCTGCGCAATTTCCTGCGCGGACTGACCCAGCGGGTGCATAACCCGAAGGCATGATTTTTTGCCGGGTGGCGGCTTCGCCTGACCCGGCCTACAACGACTGCCCCCGGGCGCGTGCTAGCATAGCGCCGCCGGGCAAAAAAAAGCCGGAGATACTCTCCGGCTTTTTTGTTATTTCACCTGCTGACCCGGCTTGGCGCCGTCGTCAGGGCTTAACAGGAAGATATCCTTCCCGCCAGGGCCGGCGGCCATCACCATGCCCTCGGAGATGCCGAAACGCATTTTGCGCGGCGCCAGGTTGGCGACCATCACCGTCAGGCGACCAATCAGCGGCTGCGGATCCGGGTAAGCGGAGCGGATGCCGGAGAAGACATTGCGTTTTTCGCCGCCGAGATCCAGCGTCAGGCGCAGCAGCTTGTCGGAGCCCTCGACGAATTCCGCGTTTTCAATCAGCGCCACGCGCAGATCGACTTTGGCGAAATCGTCAAAGGTGATGGTCTCCTGAATCGGATCGTCCGCCAGCGGACCGGTGACCGGCGCCGCGGTGGCTTTCACCTCTTCTTTAGAGGCTTCCACCAGGGCTTCCACCTGTTTCATCTCGATGCGGTTGTACAGCGCCTTGAACGGATTGACCTTATGCGCCAGCAGCGGCTGCTGAATGGCGTCCCAGTTCAGTTCGCTGTTGAGGAACGCTTCCGCACGCGCGGCCAGCTGCGGCAGGACCGGCTTCAGCCAGGTCATCAGCACGCGGAACATATTCAGGCCCATGGTGCAGATGGCCTGCAGGTCGGCGTCGCGGCCTTCCTGTTTCGCCACCACCCACGGCGCCTGCTCATCGACATAGCGGTTAGCCACGTCGGCGAGGGCCATGATTTCGCGGATGGCTTTACCGAACTCGCGGCTGTCCCATGCTTCGCCGATGCTTTCCGCCGCGTCGGTGAAGGTTTTGTACAGCGCCGGGTCGGCCAGCTCAGCGGCCAGCACGCCGTCGAAACGCTTGCTGATAAAGCCGGCGTTGCGTGAGGCGAGGTTAACCACCTTGTTGACGATGTCGGCGTTCACGCGCTGCACGAAATCTTCCAGGTTCAGGTCGATGTCATCGATGCGTGAAGAGAGCTTGGCGGTGTAGTAGTAGCGCAGGCTGTCGGCATCGAAATGATTTAACCAGGTGCTGGCCTTGATAAAGGTGCCGCGCGACTTGGACATCTTGGCGCCGTTAACCGTCACGTAGCCGTGCACGAACAGGTTAGTCGGCTTACGGAAGTTGCTGCCTTCCAGCATCGCCGGCCAGAACAGGCTGTGGAAGTAGACAATGTCTTTGCCGATAAAGTGATACAGCTCGGCCGTAGAATCTTTCTTCCAGTATTCGTCGAAGCTGGTGGTGTCGCCGCGCTTGTCGCACAGGTTCTTGAAGGAGCCCATGTAGCCGATCGGCGCGTCCAGCCAGACGTAGAAATATTTGCCCGGCGCGTTGGGAATTTCGAAGCCGAAGTACGGCGCATCGCGGGAGATGTCCCACTGCTGCAGGCCGGATTCGAACCACTCCTGCATCTTGTTCGCGACCTGCTCTTGCAGGGCGCCGCTGCGGGTCCACGCCTGCAGCATTTCGCTGAACGACGGCAGGTCGAAGAAAAAGTGCTCGGAGTCACGCATCACCGGCGTGGCGCCGGAGACCACCGATTTCGGGTCGATAAGCTCGGTAGGGCTGTAGGTCGCGCCGCACACTTCGCAGTTATCGCCATACTGGTCCGGAGATTTGCACTTCGGACAGGTGCCTTTCACAAAACGGTCCGGCAGGAACATGCCTTTTTCCGGATCGTAGAGCTGAGAGATGGTGCGGTTTTTAATAAAACCGTTCTCTTTCAGGCGGGTGTAGATAAGCTCCGACAGCTCGCGGTTCTCGTCGCTGTGCGTCGAGTGATAGTTATCATAGCTGATGTCGAAGCCGGCGAAATCGGTCTGATGCTCCTGACTCATTTCGCCAATCATCTGCTCCGGTGTGATACCGAGCTGCTGCGCTTTGAGCATGATCGGCGTGCCGTGGGCGTCGTCGGCGCAGATGAAGTTGACCTCGTGGCCGCGCATTCGCTGGTAACGGACCCAGACATCAGCCTGGATGTGCTCCAGCATGTGGCCGAGGTGGATGGAGCCGTTGGCGTACGGCAGGGCGCACGTTACCAGAATTTTCTTCGCGACTTGAGTCATAGTGAGCATTACATCTTCTGTTGTAAAAAGGGCTTCCGATATTACCAAAAGGGCTGTGGGTGCGCCATAAATGGCTGCCCATATATGGATAATCGTTACCTGTGATAAACTCTGTGATTACTGAAAGCATCTCAAAACAACAAAGGAGTCGGGATGAATTCGCAATCCCAGGCCAAATCCCCTGAGCGCCTACGTGCGATGGTCGCCGGGACGCTGGCCAATTTCCAGCACCCAACCCTGAAGCATAATCTCACCGCCCTTAAGGCGCTGCACCATGTCGCCTGGCTGGACGATACCGTCCATATTGAACTGCAAATGCCGTTCGTCTGGAGCAGCGCTTTCGAAGCGCTGAAAGAGCAGTGCAGTGCCGAACTGCTGCGCATCACCGGCGCGAAGGCCATCGACTGGAAGCTGACCCACAGCATCGCGACCCTCAAGCGGGTGAAAAACCAGCCCGGGGTCAACGGCGTGAAAAACATTATCGCCATCAGCTCCGGCAAAGGCGGCGTCGGTAAATCTTCTACTGCCGTAAACCTGGCGCTGGCCCTGGCGGCGGAAGGGGCGAAGGTGGGCATTCTGGATGCCGATATCTATGGTCCGTCGATTCCGACCATGCTGGGTGCGGAAGACAGCCGCCCGACCTCGCCGGACGGCACCCATATGGCGCCGATCATGAAATATGGTCTGGCGACCAACTCCATCGGCTACCTGGTGACCGACGACAACGCCATGGTCTGGCGTGGGCCGATGGCCAGCAAGGCGCTGATGCAGATGCTGCAGGAGACCCTGTGGCCGGATCTTGATTACCTGGTGCTGGATATGCCGCCGGGCACCGGCGACATCCAGCTGACCCTGGCGCAGAACATTCCGGTGACCGGCGCGGTGGTGGTCACCACGCCGCAGGACATCGCGCTGATCGACGCCAAAAAAGGCATCGTGATGTTCGAGAAAGTGGAAGTGCCGGTGCTGGGGATCGTGGAAAACATGAGCATGCATATCTGCAGCAACTGCGGGCATCACGAGCCTATCTTCGGCACCGGCGGCGCGCAAAAACTGGCCGAGAAATACCATACCCAGCTGCTGGGCCAGCTGCCGCTGCATATTACGCTGCGGGAAGATCTGGATAACGGCACGCCGACGGTGGTGGCGCGTCCGGACAGCGAATTTACCGACATCTACCGCCAGCTGGCGGGCCGGGTGGCGGCCCAGATGTACTGGCAGGGAGAAGTGATCCCGGGTGAGATTGCCTTCCGCGCCGTTTAAGGCCGCGGCGAGCGCATCAGCCAGTATCTGCCCTCGGGCGACGCGCCCTGTGCTTCAATGGTCCAGCCATGACGCTGGTAGAAGCGCAGGGCGTTTTTATTTTCCATCAGGCATTTCAGCGTTCCGCTGGCGGTAAAGCTCCGTTCGACCTGCGCCAGCAGCGCGCTGCCGATATGTTTGCCCTGCCAGTCGGGGTCGACAAACAGATGGTGAAGGAAATTATCGGCGGTCCATACGGCGGCAAAGCCCACCGGCTGGCCGTCGCATTCCGCGACTCACAGCTGTTCATCCGCGGTGGCGGCATCGAAATCTTCCAGCCGCCACGCCGCGGCGGGAAGCCAGGTCCACGATAAACTGCGCGCCCGCAGGAAGATCTGGCGCAGCGCCGGAGAGTCCGCTGGCTCGCCGGGGCGGACGTGGAGATTGCGCGGATCAACGATGGTAGAAGATCTCGCCATCATACACTTTGAGGATTTTGCCTTCGGTATCGGTAATCAGCACGTAGTTACCGCCCATATAGGTCCAGTGGCTGCCGGCGTCCGGCGCAGGCAGGTTACGCTGCTGCCACTGTTTAATGTTGTATTCCGGGGTGAGGTACATCGCCGGAACGGTGTCGCCGATGTGAAACTGGGTGAAATCGGCGGTGAATTCTTTCAGCGCATACTGATCGATCCCCGCGGCAGTAGCCGTCCAGTTGGCGCCAGCGGTGGCAAGAAGTACGCCCAGAAGCATCATTTTTGTTTTACGCATAGTTTCCTCAATATTACCTGGACTCAAAATAGCAGCCTCGTATCATTCCTGATGCGTTGCTGAAATGGCAAGCACTGGATTTTTAAAAAGTGTAAGCAAAACGCGGCGCAAGTCTTGTGCCGCTTGCGTTGCAGCGACGGTGATGCGTATTTTGGGAGCAATCTGAAGCAGGGGAGAATCAGCATGTTCAGGCTGGAAGATCTGACCTTATTTGTCCGCGCCGCGGCGCTGGGCAGTTTTAGCGACGCGGCGCGCGAGGCCGGGCAGCAGCCGGCGCAGGTCAGCGCGGCAATTAAGCGTCTGGAGACGATCCTCAATATTCGCCTGTTTGCCCGTTCGACCCGCAGCCTGCGCCTGACGCCGGAGGGGGAGACCTGGCTGCCCTACGCCACCCAGATGCTCGATACCCTCGAGGCCGGTCTGCAGAAGATCCAGACCCCGGATGATGAAGTTCGCGGCATGTTGCAGATTGCCGTGCCGTCGGACCTCGGGCGTAACCTGCTCCTGACCCTGTTCCGCGATTTCCGCCAACGCCATCCGGCGCTGCGCCTGCGGCTGCTCTTTTCCGATCAGCTGACCGACGTGTTTAAAGATCCGGTGGACGTTGCGTTTCGCTATGGCAATAACGACGATGCCTCGTTTATCTCGCTGCCGGTGGCGCCGGAAAATCGTCGGGTGCTGGTGGCCTCGCCTGAGTGGATCGCCCGCCATGGCGAACCGCAGACCCTCGAGGAACTCAGCCAGCACAATGCGTTGATCTACATTTTGCGCGGCCGTCCGTTCGACCGCTGGTCGCTGAGCCTCGACGGCGTGGTTCAGCAGCAGAAGGTTTCCGGCACGGTGATGAGCGACGACGCCGAGGTGATCCGTCGGCTGGCGATCGCCGGGGAGGGCATTGCCTATAAATCGATGCTCGACGTCAGCGACGATCTGCGGGCGGGGCGCCTGCGGCGCCTGCTGCCGCGTTATCAGGGGGATGTAGTGCCGTTGAATCTGATTTGTCCGCACCGCAAACAGCTCTCTGCCGCGGTGCGTTTGTTATATGAAGAGGTGAAATCACATTGTGAAGGGCTTAATGCCTGACTAAGGTCGCGAAGTAATACACCAGCGGGACGGCCAATACCCACAGGCCAATCGGGATCTCCCGCCACTTACCGGCGATAGCCTTGATCACAATGTAAAACAGCAGCCCGCCGGCAATCCCGGTGCCAAAGCTGTTGGCGATAAGGGTGATCATCACCATCATCAGCACCGGCAGCCCGTCGGTGAAGTTGGCAAGATCCACTTTGCGCAGGCCGCTGAACATGTTCAGGCCAATCAGGATCAGCGCCGGGGCGGTGGCTTCTTTCGGGATCATTAACGCCACCGGCGTGAACAGCAACATCAGCAGGAACATTACCGCCGCTGACAGCGCGGTGAGGCCGGTTTTGCCGCCCGCTTCCGCTGCCGCCGAAGATTCAATCAGCGCCGTCGCCGCCGGAATGCCCACCCACGGGCCGAGCGCGGCGGCAATCGAATCGACCATGAACGGGCGATTAATCTGCGGCATGTTGCCTTCTTCATCCAGCAGACCCGCCTCGCCGCCCACCGCCAGCGTTGTCCCCATGGTGGAGAAAAACTCAGATGCGAAAAAGACGAACAGGAACGGCAGGAAGGCGATGTTTAACGCCCCCAGCAGGTCAACCTGTCCCAGCACCGGCGCCAGCGAGTGGGGGGCATCGATAAAATGCGTCGGCAGTTTAGTCACGCCGAACGGGATACCCACCAGCGTGGCGCACAAAATAGCCCACAAAATGGCGCCCGGTACCTTACGCGCCTGCAGGGCTATCGCCAGGAACAGGCCGCACAGCGCCACCAGCGCGCCGGGGGCGAGAAAGTCGCCGAGCATCAGGGCGTTGGTTTTCGCATTGGCCAGCACCAGCCCGGCATTGCGAAAACCGAGGACGGCGACAAACAGGCCGATGGAGGCCGTCAATCCCAGCTTGATCGACTGCGGCACCGAGCGGGTGACCACTTCGCGCAGGCCAAAGCGGGTCAGCAGGAAGAAGAGGATCCCCGACCAGCAGGCAATTCCGAGGCCAGTCTGCCAGCCAATCCCTTCGCTACCGGCCAGCGTCACCCCCACCAGCACCGAGCCGCCAATGCCCGGGCCGACGATAAACGGCAGGTTGGCATAAAACGCCATCAGCAGCGAGCCGACGACGAAGACCAGAATGGTGCCGGTGGTGGCGGCGCCTTTATCCATCCCGCCGATCGCCAGCAGCCCCGGGATAACCACCAGTAAATAGGCGGCGGCGAGAAAGCCGGTGATCCCGGCCAGGCATTCGGTGCGTAGCGTGCCGCCGCGCGAGCGCAGCGCAAAGCGGCGCTCCAGCCAGTTAGCGCGGGCGGAAGAGTGAAGTGTGTTATCGGCCATGCTCAGGCTCCCTGAGGATTATTGTTGTGATCGGTTGGCTCCGGGATCTCCCGGCAGGCTATCAACGGGTCGACTATCTGGCGGCTGCCGCCGTCGGTCAGACCCAAATCGGTTAAATGCGGCCCGGCGTTACAGGCAAGGCAGGTGCCTTCAATGGCCTTGAAGACCCGGTACGGCGGCTCCCAGTCGGCGACTTGGCTGCTCAGATCGCGCAGCTCGCGGAACTGACGCGCCAGTTCCGCGGCCGGGAGATCCGACAGCATGCCGGCAATCGGCATCGCCACATGGGCGAGGATCTCGCCCTGTTGCGCCAGCGCCATCCCGCCGCCGGAGGCGATAAGCTGGTTGGCCGCCAGCGCCATATCATTAGCGTCGCGCCCGAGCACCACCAGATTATGCGAGTCGTGGGAGTAGCTGGTGGCGATGGCGCCGCGCAGCTCACCCCAGCCTTCAAGCAGGGCGATTTGCGGCGTCGCCTGATGGCGGCCGTGGCGGTGCTTGACCCAGATCAGACTGAAGCCGGCGGGCAGCTGGACTATCCCGTCACGAACCTGCACTTCCACTTCGCCCCACTGGGTGAAGCGCGCGCCGCGGATATGGCGCAGGCGGGCGATGCCGTGACGAATGCCCTGGACGCGCAGAATAAAGTCATCGGCGCGGAGGGGGGCGATCTGCAAAGTATCGCGCGGCGGCGTGACGCCCGCGGCGGGCGCGATCGGTGTCAGCAGGTTGCCCGCGCGGGCCAGCAGCTTACCGCCTATGTAGACTTCGCGGGCCACCAGTTTCTCCAGGGAATCAAACACCACCAGATCGGCGCGCCGCCCGGCGGCAATCAGCCCGAGATCGTGGCGCTGCAGGCGAATAGCGGCGTTGAGGGTGGCGAATCGCAGCGCATCGACCGCCGGTAAACCGTGCTCGATCAGCAGGTTAAGCAGGGCGATGATGCCGCCTTTCTCCAGCAGCATATCCGGCGGCACGTCATCGGTGCAGACGGTGATCTGCGAGGAGAGGTGCGGCAGCGTTTTTAACGCCGCGACGATATCTGGCAGCAGATAGGGGTGCGAGCCGCGGATCTCGATCGTCAGCCCGGCGCGCAGTTTTTCCAGCGCGTCGTCCGCCGAGGTAAGTTCGTGATCGGAGGTGACGCCGGCGGCGAGGTAGGCCTGCAGGTCAGCGCCGCTCAGGCCGCGGGCGTGGCCTTCAATCAGTTTGCCGCTGTTGAGACCGGCCTGGACAATCTCCTGCATCCGCTCGCTACCGTGCAGCACGCCGTGCATATCCATCACCTCCGCCACGCCGCGCACTTCCGGCCAGCCGAGCATGGTCTCCATCTCCGCGCCGGCAAAATCGGCGCCGGACATTTCGAGACCCGGCGTGGAGGGAACGCTGGACGGCGCGGCGACCATCACCTGCAGCGGCAGATGGCGGCTGGCGTCCACCGCATAGCGCACGCCAGCGACGCCGAGGACGTTGGCCAGCTCATGCGGATCCCAGAACACCGCGGTGGTGCCCTGGGTGAGGACGATTTCCGCATAGCGCTCCGGTGGCAGGTGCGAGCTTTCGAGGTGCACGTGGGTGTCCATCAGGCCGGGGGACAGGTAGCCACCGGCCAGGGAACGCACTTCATGGGCGTCTTCGCGACTGCCGCGCGGGTGGACGCTGGCGATCATCTCGCCGACGATACCGACGTCAGCGGGGCGAATTTCGCCCGTGGCCATATCGATGATCTGCGCATCGATCAGCAGCAGATCAAACGGGGATTCACCGCGCGCGGCCTGCACGGCGCGACGGCGGACTTGAGCATTGCTGGACATAACCACTCCGGCACAAGGATAATGCGGATACTCTAGGGGCACAGCAAACGTTTGCCCAGATGAATAAATTTATCACCCGATAAGCTCGGGTTATTGTGCAGGACCACCGTAGCGAACCCGATGATGAACGAACCCTGGCAGCGGCTGCCCGCGCTCTCTCTTAAACAGCTTCAGTATTTCGTCACCCTGGCCCAGCTGCGCCATTTTACCGATACCGCCAGTCGGCTGGCGATTAGCCAGCCGGCGCTGAGCAGCGCCCTGCGGCAGATTGAAACGGTACTCGGCGGTAAGCTGGTCAACCGTACCGCTGCGACGGTCACTCTGACTGAACTGGGGGCGGCGATTTTACCCCACGCCCAGCGGATCCTCAGCGTGGCGCAGGCGGCCTTTTCCGATATGCAGCAGATTGTCGAGGCGGGTGGCGACGGGACGGTGCGTATCGGTCTGGTGCCGTCGGTCAGTTCGCTGCTGTTTCCGCTGCTGCCGCAGACCCTGGCTGAGGCCTTTCCGCGTCTGCGCATTGAATTTCACGATCAGACCAACGATGCGCTTATCCAGGCGCTGCAGCGCGGCGAGATTGATTTCGGCATCGGGGCGATCGACAGCTCACTGCCCGCAGAACTGCTGGTCTATCCGCTGCGCGAAGATCCCTTCGTGGCGGTGCTGCACCGCGACGATCCGCTGGCCGCGCAGGCACATCTGCCGTGGAAACAGCTGGTGGGGCGGGATATTGCTGTGTTCTCGAAGGGCAATATCCAGCGGCTGGTGGCGGCATTAGTGGAGAGCCATCGCCTGACGCTGACCACCCGCTACCAGGTGGACTATATCGAAACCCTGTATGGTCTGGTGCGCTCGCGCTTAGCGGTGGCGATTCTGCCGGCGCTGTACACCACCCATCTGCAGGACCCGGCGCTCAGGGTCGCCCACCTGCAGCAGCCGGCGCTCGCCCGCACAGTGGCCCTGATGCGCGGCCCGCAGGCGCTGCCCCCGCTTATTGAAGACTGTTTTTCTCTGCTGCAGGCCGCCTTGCGCTAGGGCAGGTGCTTGATCAGCACGTCTACGGTTAAGTGGTTGATGTACTCCAGCGAGTGTGAGGAGAGGACGCCCAGCAGCCGGTTATGGTGCCCGGCAATAATTAAATCGATCTGCCGCTGCCGAACGCAGGTTTCCACGTCTTCAAACCGGCGGGTGGTCACCAGCGAGAGGGTATCCACCGGCAGGGAGACGGTGCAGGCCAGCTCGTTGAGCAGGGCTTTGGCCTGGATCACCTCCTGCGAGACCCGATCGTCGCGCAGGCTGTCGGAAACATAGTTCAGCGCCCGGTAATCGGTGCTGATGTGGGCGATGGTGATGCGCATGCCGTTCTCTTCTGCCATTCTGGCGGCATGCTGGAGCAGCGGGACGCCGTCCTGACTGCTGTTAATCAGTACCAGCGCATGGTGATAAACGGCCATGGCGTATATCCTCGGTAGGCTAAATAGCGCATGATGTCATTATTTTCCGCCCGCCAGCAGCGGAATGCAATCCCGCCCGGTCGCCTGATGAGCATGATGGCCGCGAAGGTGTCGTATCCAGGGCTAAAGGCTTGTTGTATGAACCGGTGAGTTGCGGTAAATTCCACAACGCTTAACAATTTCACTATTTTGACTCGGGGTGCCCTTCTTCGTTGAAGGCTGAGAAATACCCGTACCACCTGATCTGGATAATGCCAGCGTAGGGAAGTCAGAGACCGCAGGGTCATTGCTTCTACCTCGTCTGGCGGGAGCAAACTATGCCTGAGCTGTTGAATCCCGCGCCTGTCGCGCACCTGCGCCATCTGCTGCGCGCCCATTCCCCCCTTGTGCACTGCATGACTAATGACGTGGTGCAGACCTTTACCGCCAACGTTCTGCTGGCCGTCGGCGCCTCGCCGGCGATGGTGATCGATCCCCGCGAAGCGGCGCAGTTTGCCGCTATCGCTGATGCGCTGTTAATTAACGTCGGTACCCTGACCGAAGATCGCGCCGTGGCGATGCGCGCCGCGGTGGAGCACGCCCGTCAGGCCGGCAAGCCCTGGACGCTGGATCCGGTGGCGGTCGGCGCCCTGACCGTGCGCACGGCCTTTTGTCACGAGCTGCTGGCCTTCCAGCCGGCGGCCATTCGCGGCAATGCCTCTGAAATTCTGGCGCTGGCCGGGATGAGCGCCGGCGGGCGCGGGGTGGATACCACCGATACGGCCGCCGCGGCGCTGCCGGCGGCCCAGGCGCTGGCTCGTCGGCTGGCTACCGTGGTGGCGGTCACTGGCGAGGTGGATTACGTCACCGACGGCGAGCGGGTGCTCAGCGTGGCGGGGGGCAATCCGCTGATGACCCGGGTGGTGGGCACCGGCTGCGCGCTGTCGGCGGTGGTGGCGGCGAGCGCGGCGCTGCCGGGAGACCGGCTGGAAAACGTGGCCGCCGCCTGCGGGCTGATGAAGCAGGCCGGGGAGATCGCCGCCCGTCAGGGAGGCCCAGGCAGCTTTATTCCGGCGTTTCTCGACGCGCTGTATCAGGAGGTGCAGGGATGAAACGCATCAACGCCCTGACCATCGCCGGCACCGATCCCAGCGGCGGGGCCGGTATCCAGGCCGATCTGAAAACCTTCTCCGCGCTGGGGGCCTATGGCTGCTCGGCGATCACCGCCCTGGTGGCGCAGAATACCCGCGGCGTACAGTCGGTCTATCGCATCGAACCAGATTTTGTGGCCGCGCAGCTCGACTCGGTGTTCAGCGATGTGCGTATCGATACCACCAAAATCGGCATGCTGGCGGAGACCGATATTGTGGAAGCCGTGGCCGAGCGGCTGGCGCGCTACCGGGTGGCCAACGTGGTGCTGGATACCGTCATGCTGGCGAAAAGCGGCGATCCGCTGCTGTCGGCTTCGGCGGTGGAGACCCTGCGTCAACGATTGTTGCCGCAGGTGTCATTGATCACCCCGAACCTGCCGGAAGCGGCCGCGCTACTCGATGCCCCCCATGCGCGTAACGAACGGGAAATGCTGGAGCAGGGGCGGGCGCTGCTGGCGCTGGGCTGCGGCGCGGTATTGATGAAGGGCGGCCATCTCGACGATGCCGAAAGCCCGGACTGGCTCTTCACCCGAGAAGGGGAACAGCGGTTCACCGCGCCGCGAGTGCAGACCAAAAATACCCACGGCACCGGCTGTACGCTCTCCGCCGCGCTGGCGGCGCTGCGCCCGCGTCACGCGGACTGGGCGGCCACCGTTATCGAGGCGAAGGCCTGGCTGTCGGCGGCTCTGGCGCAGGCCGACTCTCTGGAGGTGGGCCACGGTATCGGGCCGGTGCACCATTTCCACGCCTGGTGGTAAATGGCAGCGCAACGGGACAGCAGAATCTCCTGAAAAAATGGCCCCCCGGCTGGAAAATAGGCTAAGTCGGTACCAGGCTTAACCTGCCCAAAAAAATTGGGTTGGGATAATGCATGCCGGCTTCGGCCGGCCTTACGGGAGATTGCTATGACTGATATTACGCAGTTGCTGGGCAAAGATGCCGAGAGCCTGTTGCAGCACCGTTGTATAACCATTCCGTCCGACCAGCTGTATCTGCCTGGCGCAGATTATGTTGATCGGGTGATGGTGGATAACAACCGACCACCGGCGGTGCTACGCAATATGCAGACCCTGTACAATACCGGACGCCTGGGGGGAACCGGCTACCTTTCCATTCTGCCGGTTGACCAGGGCGTGGAGCACTCGGCGGGCGCCTCCTTTGCCGCCAACCCGCTGTACTTTGATCCGAAAAATATCGTCGAGCTGGCGATCGAAGCCGGCTGTAACTGCGTGGCGTCGACCTACGGCGTGCTGGCCTCGGTGTCGCGCCGCTACGCGCATCGCATCCCTTTCCTGGTGAAGCTCAACCATAACGAAACGCTGAGCTATCCCACCGAATACGACCAGACCCTCTACGCCAGCGTTGAGCAGGCGTTCAATATGGGGGCGGTGGCCGTGGGAGCGACGATCTATTTCGGCTCGGAACAATCGCGTCGTCAGATAGAAGAGATTTCCGCCGCCTTTGAGCGGGCCCATGAGCTGGGCCTGGTCACCGTGCTGTGGGCCTATCTGCGCAATTCGGCGTTCAAGAAAGACGGCGTCGACTATCATGTTTCCGCTGACCTGACCGGTCAGGCCAACCACCTGGCGGCCACCATCGGCGCCGATATCGTTAAGCAAAAGATGGCGGAGAATAACGGCGGCTACAAAGCGGTTAACTTCGGCTATACCGACGATCGGGTATACAGCAAACTGACCAGCGATAACCCCATCGATCTGGTGCGCTACCAGCTGGCCAACTGCTATATGGGCCGCGCCGGGCTGATCAACTCCGGCGGCGCGGCGGGCGGGGAGACCGACCTTGCCGACGCGGTGCGCACGGCGGTGATCAATAAACGCGCCGGCGGCATGGGGCTGATCCTGGGCCGCAAAGCGTTTAAGAAATCGATGGCCGACGGTGTGAAGCTGATCAATGCCGTGCAGGATGTTTATCTGGATGGCAAAGTGACTATCGCATAAGGCAAAAATCCGGGCGGCACCGCCCGGATTGCTCGTTGTTTGTACCAGATGCGGTTTATTAAGACTCTGCCGCGTTGGCGGTAAACGGTTTCGCATGCTGATCGCTGGTAAAGCCAGGCTGTTCAACGCGGATTAACGGGCACAGGAAGAAGGCCAGAATATATAAGGCGGTATAGGCTATTACCACGCCGATAGTGCTGAAATAGGGCAGCAGTACCACGGCAATCGCCGGCGCCAGAAAGTTCGACAGCCCGGCTGACAGGTTATAGACCGAAATCGCCGCGCCTTTATGGTTCGGCTCCAGCGCCGGGAACACCGCCGCCATCGGCACAAACGCGGCGACAAAAATCCCCAGGGCAATAGCCGGTACCAGCGCCATGGCAAAATTATGGCCGAAGTGCTGGGGCAGGTAATAGAACGCCAGGCTGGAAAGCGCCATCCCGATGCAGCCGAACCAGCGGATAACCTTCATCCAGCCCATTTTCTCCGCCACAATCCCCCAGAAAACGTTCGAAAAGATCGTGGTGAAGAAGAATGCCGCCCATACCTGCAGCCATTCCGAGGTGGTAAATCCCAGCTCATCAACAAACATCATCGGCATGATCACCGCAAAACCAAACAGCGACAGGGTGTTGATAATGCGCACAATGCTCGAGAACAGAATGCTGCGGTTGGTATAGAGCAGCGTCGCGGCGCGCCCCAGTTCGGCGAATTTTTCACGAGTGGTCAGGTTCTGCATATGGCGCGGCGTTTCGGTATGACGCATCGACACCAGCGCAATAATGCCGCCGGTGGCGCAAAAGAGCAGCGCCAGCCACAGGGTGCCCATTTCGCCAATGTGGGGAATGGTAAAACTCGGAATATAGCTGCCGAACACGCCGATACCCACCGAGTAGACCGCCCAGAACCAGCCCAGCGCGGAGCTGGAACTGTCGCTGCGGACGTTGTGGATAATGGCGACGATAAAGGAGTAGAGGAACAGCGGGTAGGCCAGGCCGCGGATGCCATAAAACAGCAGGATCAGCGCATAGTTGGCGCGACCGAGGCCGAAGACGAGGAACAGTACGTGGAATACACACCACAGCACGAAGCCAATCAGCATAGCTTTACGTGGGGTAATGATTTCCGCCACCACGCCGGAGACCCACGCCGACAGGGCGGCAGCCAGACCGTAGAGAGTAAAGGCAAAGGAAGCCTGCGCCGGGGTGAATCCGAGTGCTTTGATGTAGTGCGACAGAAAAGCCAGCTCAAAGCCGTCGCCGGTCATAAACACGGCGATGGCGACATATCCCCAGATGAGGTTGAGCGGTAGACCGTACCACTGTTTGTTATTAACGGACATGTTGACCTCGATTTCAGAGTGCAGATGAGTGTCTCCGCTGCACAGCAGCGGAGCATTATTGTTATAAAATAAGGAGGTATGTTATTCGCGAATCAGCCTGCCGGCCTGTTGTAGCGCCTTATAGGCCGCATACCTGCGCTGATGAAGCGGGCTAAACGCCGTCTCGCTGTGATAGGTGGCATCCACCTGAGTAAACTGCTTCATGGCCTCCGGCAGCGAAGCCGCGACTCTGCCCGCCACCGCGCCGAGGATGGCGGAACCTAACAGCACCGGCTCGCGGCTGGCGGTGCTCACGATGCTAACGCCGCAGGCGTCGGCCAACAGCTGACGCACCAGCGGATGCTGCCCGGCTCCGCCGCTGATGACGATATTTTCACTCTCAATTCCGCAGGCGCGCTGGGCGTCAATGATCTGTCGCAGACCATAGCCAATCCCGCATAGCCCGGCAACGTACAGCGCGGTCAGGTTATCCAGGTCCCGCTCCATCCCCAGCCCGGCAATCAGCGCTTTCGCGTGGGGATCGGCAAGCGGCGCGCGATTACCGAGAAACTCCGGAACGACGTGCAGACCGGCGGCCAGCGTTACCGCCTCAGAAGGGGAAGCAACTTGCGTCAGAACGCGATCCGCCAGCCAGACCGGTAGAGGGACGCCTGCGGCTTTCGCTTGCTCGCGCGCTTGCGCCGCCGCCGGATGGAAGCTCAGCAGCTGGTCGATAGCCGCGCCGGCGGCGCTTTGCCCGCCTTCACTTAGCCAGTAGCCCGGCACCATCGCCGAATAGTAAGGGCCCCAGACGCCCGGGACGAATACCGCTTCCTGAGTGGTGGTCATGGTGCAGGAAGAAGTGCCGAAGACATAGGCCATATTGTTGACCGCGCCGTTAAGCACGCCGACGGTACCGATGCCGCCCGCGTGGGCGTCAATCATCCCCACCGCCACCGGCGTACCGATCGGCAGGCCCATCTCCTCTGCCGCCGTGGCGCAAAGGCCCTCGCCGCAGGGGGTGCCTGGATCGACAATCCGCTGGCCGATGCGGACAAAATCTTCATCCGCCAGCTCTGCGAGGCCAATCTGGCGGAAGTAACCGGCATCCCAGCGTTGTTCATGCGCCAGGTAGGTCCATTTACAGGTCACCGTGCAGACCGAGCGGGCTTCATCGCCGGTTGAGCGCCAGGTGAGGTAATCGGCGAGGTCGAAGAAGTGGCGCGCCTGCTGATAGATGTGCGGGCGATTCTCTTTCAGCCACAAAATTTTCGGCGTTTGCATCTCCGGCGAGATTTTGCCGCCAACGTACCGCAGTACCGGGTGGCCCGTGGCATTGATCTTTTCCGCCTGCCCGGTGGCGCGATGATCCATCCAGACAATAATGTTGCGGTCCGCATCGCCCGAAGGCCCGACCGCCAGCGGCGCATCGTTATCGCCAATCACCACCAGCGAGCAGGTGGCATCGAAGCCGATCCCGGCTATCGACGACGGCGAAACGCCGGCGTTGGCCACCGCCGTTTTAATGCAGTAGCACACCGCCTGCCAGATCTCACGGCTCGACTGCTCGACCTTGTTTCCGGCGCTGCGAAACAGGGTTATTTCCCGGGTCGCGTGGGCGAGGAGCTCGCCCCGCAGATTGAATACCCCGGCGCGCACGCTGCCCGAACCGACATCCACGCCAATAATGTTTTGCGTATCGTTTTGCATCACATCCTCTCACAGGTTGGCCAGGGTCAGAGATCCACGCTGTTCGGCAGGATCACAATGTCGCGCACGGTGACGTTTTTCGAACGCGTCACCATAAACAGCACCGACTCCGCCACTTCAATCGGCTGCATCAGGCTGCCGTTGGCCAGCGCTTCGTCCATTTTGGCTTTTGGCCAGTCGTCCAGCAGAGCGGTAACCACCGGGCCCGGCAGTACGGCGCCGACGCGCACGCCATACTGCGCCACCTGGCGACGAGTGGTGTGCACAAATGCCTGCACCGCGAATTTCGACGCGGTATAGACAGGCTCCCAGATCACCGGCACCACGCCCGCGATCGAGCTGGTGAAGATAATATCCCCGGATTTTTGCGCGATCAGATGCGGCAGGACGCTGCGCACGCAGCGGAAGGCGGCGTTGATATTAAGGTGCAGCACGCGGTCCCAGACGTCCGGGTCGCCCTCGGCCACCGGCCCGCCGATATAGGCGCCGGCGTTGGCGTGGAAGATATCGAGACGCCCGGTAAGCTGCAAAATGCCCTGCAGTAGGTTATCGACCTGGTCCGCCTGCATCAGGTCGACCTGCAGGGCGAAGGCGTTTTCGCCAAGTTCGGCGACCAGTTTGTTGAGCTTTTCGCCTTCGCGGTCGATCAGTACCACTTTTGCGCCAGCTCCCAGCAGGGTCCTCGCGCACTCGAGGCCGATACCGGACGCCGCGCCGGTGATCGCGGCGACTTTACCGCTGAGGGAAGTATTCATAGAGGAGACAGAGTGCTTCATTTTATAATCCTTTGCCGTGTCTGGTTAAAACTATCGAACGCGAGGGCATCACGTTCGAGGTGATAGACTAAAACTGGTAACATATTGAATATCAGCATCTTAATTCAGGCTTGCTGGCATGTTGAGGCGGTATGCGCGCGTACTTCCTGGCGTGAAAAGGATGCTCAATCGATGAAGCTATGTTGCTCTCGCTTCATCGATTGAGCAAGTGGGGAAATTAACAGCGACATGATTTTGTGACGCAAGTTGGAAAAATGAAGAAGATAACGATTTACGACCTGGCGGAACTTTCCGGCGTTTCGGCGAGCGCGGTGAGCGCTATCCTCAACGGTAACTGGAAAAAGCGCCGCATCAGCGCCAAGCTTGCGGAAAAGGTGACGCGGATTGCCGAGGAGCAGGGCTATGCGATTAACCGTCAGGCCAGCATGCTGCGCAGTAAAAAATCACACGTCATCGGTATGATTATCCCCAAATATGATAACCGCTACTTCGGTTCCATCGCCGAACGCTTTGAGGAGATGGCCCGCGAGCGCGGCCTGCTGCCGATTATCACCTGTACGCGCCGGCGTCCGGAACTGGAGATCGAAGCGGTAAAGGCGATGCTCTCCTGGCAGGTTGACTGGGTGGTCGCGACCGGGGCGACCAATCCGGATAAAATTTCCGCGCTATGCCAGCAGGCGGGCGTGCCAACGGTCAATCTCGACCTGCCGGGCTCTCTCTCGCCGTCGGTGATTTCGGATAACTACGGCGGCGCGAAAGCGCTGACTCATAAGATCCTGGCTAATAGCGCCCGCCGCCGCGGAGAGCTGGCGCCGCTGACCTTTATCGGCGGGCGCAGCAGCGACCATAACACCAGCGAGCGTTTACGCGGCTTCCACGATGCGCATCGCGAGCTGGGGCTTAGCGTGCCGCAGGCGAATATTCTGGCTCCCGGCTATTCGAAAGGACACGTTGAGGACTGCCTGCAGGAGCGGTTTGGCAGCGTGAAGACGTTGTTGCAGGGGATATTTGTTAACTCGACGATATCCCTGGAAGGGGTTGTGCGCTGGCTGTCGCAGGTGGGTCTGACCGGCAGCGAGCAGCCGCCGATGGGCTGCTTCGACTGGGATCCTTTTGTCTACCTGCTGGGGCACGATATCGACATGGTGCAGCAGGACGTGCCGGCGATGCTGGACGCTGTTTTTTCGATTATTGACGCCGGCGAAGCCAGCCAGCAGCGGATTGAAATTCCCCCGCGACTGATGAGCAGCAGCTGAGTCGCTGTCTGGCTGTTAAACGTTACCGCGTCAGCAGCCAGCGGGCGGTATGCTCATCGGTCACCAGGCCATTGATCCAGCCGCCTTTAAGGGCGGCCAGGATCGCCGGTCGTTTATGTTCTCCACAGGCAGCGGCAATCCGCGGGCAGTGGCTCTGGCGGATATCATAGCTGGTGATCATGCGGTTGATCTCGCTGTCTACCACGTCGCCTTGCGCATCAATAAACCGCCCGAGGATTTCCCCGATGCCGCCGCGGGCGGTCAGCTCATCCATCTGCGCCTGATTGATAAAGCCGTCTTTAAAGATCGGACTTTGCGTGCCCAGCGGACCAATGCCGACAAAAATCACGTCCGCCTCTTGGGCGACGCCGGAGACGCTGCGGAATAAGCGGTTGGTGCACCACATCTCATGCTCCTCCGCGCTCTGGGCGTAGCGCGGCGCCGGCCACTGATAGTACTTGGCCTTAATTTTGCGGGTCAGCAGCAGGGGCACGTCATCGTAATAATTGCACTGCCCGTCGGCGTTCATGGCGCTGATCAGCGCCACGCAGCGGGTATTCAGGCTGTCAAAATCGATGCGCTGCAGCGCTTTTTTCAGGGTCAGGCCCGAGCCCAGACCGATAATTTTCTCTTTATCATCCTGCAGATAGCGAGCCATCAGCTGATAGCAGCCAAATGACACACTGTCGAGGGTGCTTTCTTCGCTAAAGGCGGGGACCACATTGCACTCGATCAAGCGGTATTTTTCCTGCAGCAACTGCGCATAATCGAGGCAGTTCGCTACCGGATGGTGCAGATTAATTGACACAATCCCTTCTTCTTTCGCGGCGGCGATCAGCCGTTGCACCACCGGTCTGGAGGTGCCCAGCTGGCTGGCAATCTCGCTCTGATTCTGGCCGGCGATGTAGTACATCCATGCGGCACGCACCTTCTGATCCAACCGGATATCGTCTTCTTTACTCATGGTTTCCCGCCCTAAGTTGCTGGCCAGGGCACGCAATTGGCCCGGCGAATACCCGCATTCTCGCCGTGGTTGGCATAACTGGCAAGCTTTTGCTCTTTTCTGGTCATTTGTAATTTAATTGGGTAATTGCTCTTTTGTGATCTATGGCTCTTATTTTGGTCAAATGATCAATTACAGTGGCGCCATCAACTCAAGGAGAGCAGAACATGAACAATCAATTCACATGGCTTCATATCGGTCTGGGTTCTTTTCATCGCGCGCATCAGGCGTGGTATCTGCATCGTCTGATTGCTTCCGGGGATAATCGCTGGCGCATCGCGGCGGGGAATATTCGCAACGACGCCGAGCAGGTGGTCCAGGCGCTGGCGGCGCAGGGAGGACGTTACGTCCTCGAGACCGTCAGTCCGGAAGGGGAGCGCGAATATGAAGAGATCACCTCAATCCAGAAACTGCTGCCGTGGCAGGCCGGGCTACAGCCGCTGATTAACGAAGGGGCAAACCCGCAGACCAAAGTTATCGCCTTTACCGTGACGGAAGGGGGGTACTACCTGAACACTCGCCATCGTCTGGAAACCAGCAACCCCGATCTGCAGGCCGACCTGCAAGGCGAGTGCAAAACCATTTACGGCACCCTCGCGCGGATCCTGGAAAAGCGCATGGCCGACAACGCCGGGCCGCTGACCCTGCTCAACTGCGATAACGTGCGCCATAACGGCGAGCGTTTCCACGACGGCATGGTCGAGTTCCTGCAGCTCACCGGCAAACAGGCGGTGATTGACTGGATGGCGGCCAACACCACCTGTCCGAACACCATGGTGGACCGCATCACCCCGCGTCCGGCGGCCGATCTGCCGGCCCGCATCAAAGCGCAAACCGGAATTGATGACAAAGCGCCGGTGATGGGGGAGACCTTTATCCAGTGGGTAGTGGAGAACAACTTCCGCGATGTCCGCCCGAATCTGGAGGCAGTCGGCGTGGAGATGGTGGAGTCGGTCATCCCGTATGAAGAGGCGAAAATCCGTATTCTGAACGCGTCGCACAGCTGCATTGCCTGGGCGGGAACCTTAATCGGCCAGCAGTATATTCATGAAAGCACGCTGACCGATGTTATCTACGCCATTGCCGACCGCTACGTTACGGAGGACGTTATTCCGTGTCTCGGCGACAACGGCATTGATCTGCCGACCTACCGGGATGTGGTGCTTAAGCGCTTTACCAACCCCTATATCCAGGACACCAACCAGCGCGTCGCCGCCGACGGCTTCTCGAAAATTCCGGCGATGATCGCGCCAACCTTGCAGGAGTGCTACCAGCGCGGCGTCCGCCCGGAAGCGACCGCCATGCTGCCGGCGCTGTTCTTCGTCTTTATGGAGCAGTGGCACAAGGGAACTCTGCCGTATCAGTACCAGGACGGCATCCTGGATGCGCAGGCGGTGCATGAGATGTTCGAGGCTCAGGATCCGGTGGCTGTCTACGCGCGCGATAAAGCCCTGTTTGGTGATCTCGCCAACAACGCGGATTTCCTGGCGCTGATGCGCGAGAAAGTCGCCGCCGTTTACACGCTGATTAACTAAGAGGTGGCTATGTATCTGGGTATCGATCTCGGCACATCGGAAGTCAAAGCGCTGGTCATTGATGAGAACCATGAGGTTATCGCCAGCCATAGCGCGCCGCTGAGTATTCAGCGGCCTCATCCGCACTGGTCAGAACAAGCGCCGGAGCTATGGTGGGAGGCGACGGAGTACCTGATGGCCACGCTACGGGAAAAATGCGCCCAGCATTGGCCGGCTATTAAGGCGATTGGCCTCTCCGGGCAGATGCACGGCGCGGTGTTGCTGGATGCAGAGGGGAAGGCGATCCGTCCGGCCATTCTTTGGAACGACACCCGCTGCGCCGCAGAGTGCGCCGAGCTGGAGGCGATGGCGCCGGAGCTGCATCAGGTGGCGGGCAACCTGGCGATGCCGGGCTTTACCGCGCCGAAGCTGTTGTGGGTGCGCCGTTACGAGCCGGAACACTTTCAGCGCACCGCCACGGTGCTGTTGCCCAAGGATTATCTGCGCTACCGGATGACCGGGAAGAAAGTCTCCGATATGTCGGACGCCGCCGGGACGCTGTGGCTGGACGTGGCGAAGCGCGACTGGTCCGACGCTCTGCTGGACAAGTGCGGCTTGTCGCGTAGCCAAATGCCGACGCTGGTGGAAGGCTGCGAGGTTTCCGCCACCCTTGACCCGCAGGTGGCTGCCCGCTGGGGGCTGAACGCCTCGGTGGTGGTGGCCGGGGGCGGGGGGGATAACGCGGTCAGCGCCATTGGCGTCGGCGCGGTCTCGCCGGGGGATGCGTTTATTTCGCTCGGCACCTCTGGGGTGCTGTTTGTGGTGACCGATGCCTATCGTCCGGCGCCGCAGTCGGCGGTACATGCGTTTTGTCACGTGCTGCCGAACCTGTGGCACCAGATGAGCGTCATGCTGAGCGCTGCCAGCTGTTTGCAGTGGTTCTGCCGCCTGACCGGCACCACGGAGGTGGCGCTGCTGGCGGAGATTGCCGAGCTAAGCGAGGAGGATAAAGCCAACGCGCCGTTCTTCCTGCCCTATCTCTCCGGGGAACGAACCCCGCATAACGATCCTGACGCGCGCGGCATCTTCTGGGGCATGACCCACGCCAGCCTGCGCGCGCAGCTCGGCTACGCGGTGCTGGAGGGGGTGAGCTTTGGGATCAACGACGGCCTGCAGGCATTGAAAGAGAGCGGGACGCCGATCGCGCAGTGCTCGCTGGTGGGCGGGGGCGCCCGCAGCCCGTTCTGGGCCCAGCTGCTGGCCGATATTCTCGCTATGCCGGTGGTGACCCACAAAGGCGGAGAGACCGGAGGCGCGCTGGGCGCGGCGCGGCTGGCCTGCCTGGCGGCGGGCAAACCGGTTGCCGCGGTGTGTGAAAAACCGGAAGTCTGGCAGACCTGGCGTGCGGATCCCATTCGCCACCACATCCTGATGCAACGCTACGCGCAGTTTAAAGCCCTGTATTTAAACGATCTGCACTATCGACAGCACTGATTTTCATCATAACCGCCGCTTCGTTGCACGTCGCGGCGCGGCCACCCTGTACCCTGAAAACGAGGTCATTATGTCTATCAATAATAAACAGTGGCTCGGTTTACCCCTGAACCTGCTCTGGGGATACATCGCCATTGCCGTATTTATGACCGGCGACGGTTTTGAATTAGCCTTTCTGTCGCACTATATCAAAGCGCTCGGCTTCTCTCCGGCGGAGGCCTCCTTTGCCTTTACCCTCTACGGCCTGGCCGCTGCGCTGTCGGCGTGGATTTCCGGGGTGGTGGCGGAAATTATCACCCCGCTGAAAACGATGATGATTGGCTTCGTGCTGTGGTGCGTATTCCACATGCTGTTCCTCGTTTTCGGCCTCGGTCACGCCAACTATGCGCTGATCCTGCTTTTCTACGGCATCCGCGGCTTCGCCTATCCGCTGTTCCTCTACTCGTTTATCGTGGCGATTGTCCATAACGTCAAAAGCGACAACGCCAGCTCGGCCATCGGCTGGTTCTGGGCGGTGTATTCCATCGGCATCGGGGTCTTCGGCAGCTATATTCCGAGCTTTACCATTCCGCACATTGGCGAAATGGGCACCCTGTGGCTGGCGCTGGCCTTCTGCCTTACCGGGGGCGTGATTGCCCTGGTTTCCCTGCGCCATATTCAAACGCCGCAGCATATGCAGAATCTCACCACCCGTGAGAAGTTTTCCGAGCTGGGACGCGCCGCGACGCTGCTCTATACCAACCGCAATATTCTGCTGTCGAGCATGGTGAGGATTATCAATACCCTCTCGCTGTTCGGCTTTGCGGTGATTATGCCGATGATGTTTGTCGATGAGCTGGGCTTCAGCACTTCAGAATGGCTCCAGGTATGGGCAGTCTTCTTCTTCACCACCATTTTCTCTAACGTGCTGTGGGGGATCCTCGGGGAAAAACTGGGCTGGATGAAGGTGGTGCGCTGGTTCGGCTGCATCGGGATGGCGCTCTCCAGCCTGGCGTTTTACTACATTCCTCAGCACTTTGGCCATAGCTTTGCGATGGCGCTGATCCCCGCCATCGCCCTCGGGATCTTTGTCGCCGCCTTCGTGCCGCTGGCGGCCGTGTTCCCGGCGCTGGAGCCGAAGCATAAAGGCGCGGCCATTTCGGTCTATAACCTGTCGGCGGGGATGTCGAACTTTCTCGCGCCGGCGATTGCCGTGGTGCTGCTGCCGTTCTTCAGCACCATCGGGGTGGTGATCGCCTATACCGCATTGTACGTGGTGGCCTTTTTCCTCTGCGCCTTTATCCGCGTGGAGCAGCCGGGGTTCTCCCACAAGGAAGCAGCCCGCGAGCAGGTTGAATTCTCGTAGGTACTGCGGCTGGCATGCGCTTCATGCCAGCCTTAATGAGGTGAACGAATGAGTATGCAGGCGGTTATTTTTGACATGGATGGCGTGATTATTGATTCCGAGGCGCTGTGGCGTCAGGCGCAGATTGACGCCCTCGCGCAGTGGGGGGCAACGGCGAGCGTTGCTGAATGTGAAACCCTGACCAAGGGCAAGCGCCTCGACGACATTGCCGGCACCTGGTGCCGCTATTTTCAGCTTGATCTCGCTCCGCAGCGGCTTGAAGACGCCATCCTGCAGCGCATCACCCGCCTGATTGCCGCGAAAGGCGAACCGATGCGCGGGGTGCAGGAGGCGTTACGCTATTTTCGCGAAGCGGGTTATAAGATTGCGCTCGCCACGTCATCATCTCGTCAGGTTATTGCCGCTGTGCTGAACAAGCTTTCGCTCTGGCACTTTTTTGACGCGATCTCCAGCGCGGATGATGAACCATGCGGCAAACCGCACCCGGCGGTGTACCTCACGACGCTGCGGAAGCTCAATCTCAACGCCAGCCAGTGTCTGGTGATTGAGGATAGCTTTACCGGCTTTTGCGCGGCCCAGTCGGCGGGGATTGCCACGATAGTGATTGCAGAAGATAGCCAGCACGCGCGTTTTCAGGCCGCCGCTGGCCGCTATCAAACCTTACCTGAACTGCTGGAAGCGCTTAGCGCGGAGCCAGCGGCGGTGGTATAAGTCAGCCATTTGTGGGCGCAGACATTCCCGGGATGTAGCTGGTCGGTTAATCTCTTCTCTGCGCTCACGCCCTTTTTTCTCCTGGTCGATCTGCCTCACATTTCGCTCATCTTTTGTGAAAACAGTCAAGTCTTGTTGTGCCAATGCCCAAATTTATGGCCTTGCTTAGCGGTGTTTGTCCGAGGCACTACTACGAAGTTGTGCTTAGATTATATATTGAAACGTATTTTCAATAATGTAAAACCGCTTTGCCGATCTGCTTATGTCGATCGGATTTGGCCGTGATAAGGACCGAGCATGAAAATTGAATCTGTGAATGTCACCGTTTTCCAATATCCCACTCGTCGGGTTTCCGACAGCGCCGGGCACTCCCATCCGGGGGTTGAAAGCATGGCCAAAATGGCGATGCTGACCATCACCGCTGATGATGGGGCGCAGGGCTTTTCGTTTGCGCCTCCGGAAGTCGTGCGCCCGTTCGTGGTGAATACTTTTTTTCGCAAAGTGCTGGTGGGACAGGACCCGTTTAACCGTGAGCGTCTCTGGCAGGATCTTAACCACTGGCAGCGCGGCAGCGCACATCAGCTAACGGAGCGCGCGCTGTCGTTTGTTGAACAGGCGCTGTGGGACCTGATCGGCCGCAGCCTTAAGATGCCGGTTTATAAGCTGCTCGGCGGCTATCGCGACACTGTCCCGGCTTACGGTAGCACCATGTGCGGCGACGATCTGCCGGGCGGCCTGTCGACCCCGGAAGAGTATGCCGCTTTTGCTGAGAAGCTGGTCGCCCGCGGCTACAAGGCCATCAAACTGCACACCTGGATGCCGCCAATCTCTTTTGCGCCCAATCCCAAAATGGACATTAAAGCCTGCGCGGCGGTGCGCGAAGCCGTAGGGCCGGATATTGACCTGATGATTGATGGCTATCACTGGTACAGCCGCGCCGAGGCGCTGTGGATCGGCAAAGAGCTGGAAAAACTCAATTTCGCCTGGTTTGAAGAGCCGATGGAGGAGGATTCGATGTCTTCCTATGCGTGGCTGGCGGAAAACCTGTCGATTCCCATCGTCGGGCCGGAGAGCTTCGGCGGCAAGCACCACATGCGCGCCGAATGGGTGAAAGCCGGTGCCTGCGACATTCTGCGCGCCGGCGCTAACGGCGTGGGGGGGATTACACCGACCATGAAGGTGGCGGCGCTGGCGGAATCTTTCGGCATGGATTGCGAAGTCCACGGCAACGGAGCGGCAAGCCTGGCGGTGGTGGGCGCGATCCGCAACTGCCGCTGGTACGAGCGCGGCCTGCTGCATCCGTTCCTCGACTACGATGAACCGGCGGCCTATCTCAACAGCATTGTCGACCCGATGGATGACCAGGGATTTGTGCATTTGTCACAACGTCCGGGTCTCGGTGAAGACATTAATTTTGCGTATATCGAAGCCAATACCGTTAGCCACGACTGATTTAAAAAAATAAATACCCGATGGCGCTGCGCTTATCGAGCCTGCGGCCCGGTAGACCGGATAAGCCGAAAATGCCGCCATCCGGCAACATGTACCCTACAGTACAGGCAAACAGAGATATGAAAAAAACCTCCTTACTGGGAGCGTGTATTCTCGCGCTCGCCATGTCGATGGGGAGCGGGGAGGCGGTGGCGAAAACGCCGCCCGACCAGCTGATCATCGGCATGAATATGAATAACCTGCTCACCCTTGACCCGGCGGCGATGACCGGTAACGAAGTGGTGGGGATCGTGGTCAACCTCTACGACTCGCTGGTGGAGCTTGACCCTGAGCAGCTCACCACCGTCAGGCCCGCGCTGGCGAAATCCTGGGATATCAGCCCCGACGGCAAAACCCTGACCTTTCATCTGCGCGATGACGTTAAGTTTCACTCCGGCAACCCGCTGACCGCCGCCGACGTCGTGTGGTCAATGCGGCGCATCCTGCACCTCAACCTGGCCCAGGCCTCAGTATGGAAATCCTATGGCTTCAGTAAGAAAAATATCGACAGCCAGGTCAGCGCGCCGGACCGCTTCACGGTGCAAATCGTATTACCCAAAGATAACGATCCGCAGCTGGTGATTTACTCGCTGGCGGCGCTGGGCAACCTCGGAGTGCTGGACAGTAAAACGGTGCAAAGCCACCAGCAGGATAACGACTGGGGTAACCGCTGGCTAACCACCCATGAAGCCGGTTCCGGGCCGTTTATCCTCGAAACCTGGCAGGCGAAAGATGTGCTGCGCATGAAGCGCAACCCTGACTACTGGCGCGGCGAGGCGAAAATGAGCCGCGTGGTACTGCGTCATTTCCAGGAGTCGCAAACTCTGCGCCTGATGATCGAAAAAGGCGACCTTGATATTGCCAACAATATGGCGGTTTCCGATATCAACGCCCTGCGCAGCGACCCGCAGCTGACCGTCGATGCGGTGCAGCGCGGCACCATGTACTACGTGGCGATGAGCATGAAAGAGGCGCACTTCGCCAATCCGAAAGTGCGCGAGGCGGTGCGCTATCTGATTGATTACCAAGGTATCAATAAAGCGCTGATGCCGGGCTACGGCGTGCTGCACCAGCGGCCTATCAAAGCGGGAATGCCGTCCACGCTACCCGATCCCGGCTACAGGCTGGACGTGGCGCGGGCGAAAAAGCTGCTGGCGGAAGCGGGATATCCCAACGGCTTTGATACCACGCTGCGGGTACTCTCCGATCAGCCATTTCTTAACATCGCTATCGCCGTGCAGTCGACGCTGATGCAGGCGGGGATTAACGCCAAAATCATCACCGGCACTGGTAACCAGATCTACGGCGCAATGCGCGAGCGTAAATTTGACCTGCTGGTAGGTCGCGGCGGCAGCGGGATGGAGCCGCATCCGCACTCCAGCCTGCGCGCGCTGGTCTATAACCCGGATAACAGCGATAAGGCGCGCCTGACCAACTTCCAGGGCTGGCGTACCGGTTTTTACGACCCGCAACTGAATACGATGATTGACCAGGCCCTGCTGGAACGCGATCCGCAAAAACAGGTGGCTGACTACCAGGCCATCCAGACACGCTACGACCAGCTGGTTCCGGCTTTAATTCCGCTTTCGCAGATGGTTGATTCGGTCGTCGTGCGCAACGAGGTACGGGAGTATCAGCCGCACCCCTCCGCCACCACTTTTCTGCGTGACGTCTATAAAGTCCGCGAAGGAGAGAAAGGATGAGTACCGCAATCCTTGCGCCCGGCTCACGCGGCCGGCGCTTATCAAAACGGCTACTGCAGGTGGTGATTACACTGTTCGGCCTGCTGCTGCTGACCTTTACCATTGGCCGCGTCATGCCCATCGACCCGGTGCTGGCGATTGTCGGCCCGGATGCTGACCAGAGTACCTATCAGCAGGTTTACCAGCAGCTGGGGTTTGATAAATCGCTGACCACCCAGTTTGGCATCTATTTCGTCAACCTGTTGCACGGCGATCTGGGCAACGCGCTGCTGACCGGGAAACCGGTGGTGGACGATATTATCCGCGTCTTCCCGGCCACCATGGAGCTGGCAACGATGGCGATTATTGTCGGCGCGGGTCTTGGTATTCCGCTGGGCGTGTTGGCGGCGGCGCGGCGCAATAGCGTCTCCGATTATGTGGTACGCATTATCAGCCTGGCGGGCTACTCGACGCCGATCTTTTGGGTCGGGATGATGGGGCTGCTGGTGTTCTATGCCTGGCTTGGCTGGGTAGGCGGCGCCGGGAGGGTAGATCTCGGGCTGGATGGTGTGGTGCCGCGCCGCACCGGGCTGATGACCGTTGATGCGCTGCTGGCCGGCAACGGCCAGGTGTTCTGGAACGCCATTAATCATCTGATTCTTCCCGCCTCGCTGCTGGGTTTTCACTCGCTGGCTTATATCAGCCGTATGACCCGCAGCTTTATGCTGGCCCAGCTGTCGCAGGAGTTCATTATTACCGCCCGGGTGAAAGGGCTGACCGAGCGCCAGGTTATCTGGAACCATGCGTTTCGTAACATCCTCGTGCAACTGCTGACGGTGGTGGCGCTGGCCTACGGCGCGCTGCTGGAAGGCGCGGTGCTGATTGAAACCGTCTTCTCATGGCCGGGGTTTGGCTCCTACCTTACCGGAAGCTTGCTGCTGGGCGATATGAATGCGGTGATGGGCTGCGTGCTGCTGGTGGGGGTGATCTTCGTGATGCTCAACCTGCTCTCCGACATGCTGTATCAATTCTTTGACCCGAGGACAAAATCATGACCGTTTCTCTGGATTCGCCGCTTTCGGGTGGTGCGGGCGAAGGCCGTCAGCGGCTGCAACGCGCGGCGGCGCGGGCCGTCGGGTTTATCGGCAAAATGGCGCGCAATCCGCTCACGGCCATCGGCGGAGGAATTATCTTTATGCTGCTGGTGGTGGCGATTTTCGCGCCGCTGATTGCGCCTTATAACCCGCTGGTACAGGACCTGAATAGTGCGCTGGTCGCGCCGAATGCGCAGCACTGGTTCGGCACCGATGAGTTTGGCCGAGATATCTTTAGTCGCCTGGTGTACGGCTCCCGCATCACGCTCTATATCGTGCTGCTGGTCTCAGTGACCGTCGGTCCGCTCGGACTGCTGCTGGGCGTCAGTGCCGGCTATTTCGGCGGTAAAGTCGATATGGTGCTGATGCGCGTCACCGATATTTTCATCTCCTTCCCGAGTCTGGTCCTGGCGCTGGCGTTTGTCGCCGCTTTAGGACCGGGGCTGGAGCACGTGGTTATCGCCATCACGCTGACCGCCTGGCCGCCGATTGCCCGTCTGGCGCGCGCCGAAACGCTCTCTCTGCGCCAGGCTGATTTTATCTCCGCCGTGCGTCTGCAGGGCGCTTCATCGGCCCGCGTCCTCTGGCGCCATATCGTGCCGCTGTGTCTGCCCTCGGTCATTATCCGTATCACCATGAATATGGCCGGGATCATTCTGACCGCGGCCGGTCTAGGCTTTCTCGGCCTCGGCGCGCAGCCGCCAGAGCCGGAGTGGGGAGCGATGATCTCCAGCGGGCGCACTTATATGATGGAGTGCTGGTGGGTCGTAACCATTCCGGGGCTGGCGATTCTGATCAATAGCTTAGCGTTCAACTTCTTAGGAGATGGCCTACGTGACATCCTCGATCCCCGTAGTGAATAATGCACCGCTGCTCGACGTGCGCGATTTGTGCGTCGACTTTGTTAACGGTAGCGCGGTGACCCACGCCGTGCGCGGCGTTTCCTTCCAGCTGGGGCATGAGAAGCTGGCCATTGTCGGCGAGTCCGGTTCGGGTAAGTCCACCGTTGGGCGCGCGCTGCTGCAGCTGCATCCGAAAAAGGCCCGCGTCAGCGCCAGCCGGATGCAGTTTGCCGACCTCGATCTGCAGCATCTTAGCGAAGCGCAGATGCGCGGCGTACGCGGCAAACGTATCTCGATGATTATGCAGGATCCGAAATATTCGCTGAATCCGGTGGTCTGCGTGGGTAAGCAAATCGCCGAGGCCTGGCTTACTCATCATCCCGGGCGCAAAGATGAGGCGAAAGCCAGGGCGCTGGAGATGCTGGAGGTGGTGCGTATTCGCCAGCCGGAGCGCGTTTATCAGCTTTATCCGCATGAAATATCCGGCGGACAGGGACAGCGCATCATGATCGCCATGATGCTGATTACCGACCCGGAGCTGATCATTGCCGATGAGCCCACCTCCGCGCTGGACGTGTCGGTGCGCCTGCAGGTGCTGGGCCTGCTGGATGACCTGGTTCAGTCGCGCGGGCTGGGGCTGATTTTTATCAGCCACGATATCAACCTCGTGCGCAGCTTCTGCGACCGGGTGCTGGTGATGTACGCCGGACGGGTAGTGGAGTCCATCGCCGCTAAAGATCTCGATAACGCCCGTCACCCCTACACTCAGGGATTGATTAACTCGCTGCCGGATATGCAGCATCGTCGCCCGATACTGCCGGTGCTGCAGCGTCAGGCCAGCTGGTTAACGGATTAAGGAGCGGATAATGATTGAAGTTCAACATCTCAACCTCGCGTTTGGCGAGGGGGAGAAGCGTAACCAGGTGCTGTATGACGTCAGTTTCCACGTTAAGCCCGGCGAGATCTACGGTCTGGTAGGAGAGTCCGGTTCCGGTAAAACGACGGTGCTCAAGTGCCTGGCGGGGCTGTTTACCCACTGGCAGGGGGAACTGACCATCGATGCTCAGCCCTTAGGGCATGAAATTAGCCGCGAGCGCTGCCGTCAGGTGCAGATGGTATTTCAGGACCCCTACGGATCGCTGCATCCCCGTCACACCATTGGCGATATCCTCGAAGAGCCGCTGCAGATCCATCGTATCAACGACCGCGACCGGCGGATCAATGTGCTGCTGGATAAAGTAGGCCTCAACCGCGCCTTTCGCGAGCGCTATCCGCATCAGCTCTCCGGCGGGCAGCGGCAGCGCGTGGCAATAGCCAGAGCGCTGATTCTTGAGCCTCAGGTGCTGCTGCTGGATGAGCCGACGTCGGCGCTGGATGTGTCGGTGCAGGCTGAGATCCTTAACCTGCTGGCAGAATTGCAGCGGGAGGCTAAGCTCACTTACCTGATGGTCACCCACGATCTTGGGGTTATTGCCCACTTATGCCAGAAAGTGGCGGTGATGCAGTACGGGAAGATCCTCGAAACCCTGACGGTCGATGCGCTGGTCAGCGGCCAGGCGCAGATGGCCTATACGCAGATGCTGGTTAACGCCAGTCGGCAATATACGCGCGAAATGGCGCGCGAGGTGGCGGAATACTAAGCTTTATGGCGCATTGTCTCACGGCAGATGTGCCCATTTTAATAGGTAACTATTTGATGTTATAGGTTTTTTGTGGTTGTGGGTATCGTCTGTTAATGTAAGCGCGGTGTTTGGATCGATATCCTGCCCAGGTTTTTTCCCTGCAGCCGCAGGTGCCGTTTTACCTTAACATTCAGAGGCTCAATCAACGAACCCGGCTGCTGTATACCAGCCGGGCGCCGTCTTTGCTTTGCGAAGCCTGATCAGCGTAGCAGCGGGCAGTCGGGCGGCAGCCGGCAGCGCAGGGCCGCCGGTAACAGCTCCATACGGAAGGTTTTGCCGCTGAGCGGCTCGCCGTCGAGATTAAAGGTCATCTCATGGGGGGCGGTGATCTCAAACCACGAGGAGACACCGTCAACAATATTCGGCGAGTTTTCCGGATTCGCCAGGGTGCTGAACAGGGCAGGGATCAGCTCTTCGCCGGTGAAAATGCGCAGATGCAGCAGACCATCGTTAATCAACGCCTCCGGACACAGCTGCTGACCGCCGCCGGCCTGGCGGCCGTTGCCGATGCCGATGACCAGCGCATCGCCCTGCCAGTGAAAGTTCTCCCCGCGGATCTCGCAGCGGTCCGGCTTCAGGGTATCCATGCGCATCAGACCGTGGATTAAATAAGAGACACCGCCGAGCGCGGCCTTGAGTTTTTCCGGCGTTTCGGTGGTGATCCGGGTGCCGAACCCGCCGGTCGCCATATTAATAAAGCCGGTTTTATCATTCACCCGGGCGATATCTATCGGCACATCGCGGCCGACGATCGCCAGCTTGAGGGCGCTGGCCAGGTCCTGCGGAATACCGACGCTGGTGGCAAAGTCGTTAGCCGTGCCCAGCGGTAAAATCCCCAGCGCCATCTTGCCGCCGCGCTCCACCAGCGCGGTCGCCACTTCATTAATGGTGCCATCGCCACCGCCGGCGATCACCGTTTCAACGTTCAGCTGCAGGGCTTCATCGATAAACCGAGCGGCATCGCCCTTTTCCCAGGTGACGCGGACGTGAATATCGATCCCTTCGTCGCGTAACAGGTTAACCGCCTCGCGTAACTGCGGTTCATTGGCACCTTTGCCGTTAAGGATCAGTAAGCTGGCAGGAAACGTAGACATCATCAAGGGAACCTTTATTGCTTAATGTTGCATAAAGTGTACCGCATGACGCAAGCGAAGACCGGAGGAGAGGCAAAAAAATAAGCCCGCGTAAGGGAGATTACGCAGGCTAAGGAGGTGGTTCCTGGTACAACTAGCATTTATGGGTTATGTTTTTCAGCGAAATGGATGATACCTGTTTCGATCGAAACGGTATGTGATCCGATTCTAATATCCTTACATCGTGAAAAAATAACGCAAATTAACTAGTTACCGTGCGGATTTCTGGTTGTTTGACCAGTAAAGTTGCGCATCAGCAGGGCATACTGCAGGGGCAGGTCATCCGGCACAGGCAACCAGACGGTATAGCCATCGCCCGGGGCCACCGGCATGGTTTCGCCTTTGCCATTCTCCATATGCTCAAGGGTGAAGTTGACGTTACCTTGCGGGGTCATCAGCTCAAGGCTGTCGCCGACGCTGAACTTATTTTTGACCGCCACGGCCGCCAGCGGGCCGTTACGCTCTCCGGTGAATTCGCCGACAAACTGCTGGCGCTCGGAGACGGAGTAGCCGTACTCGTAGTTCTGATAATCGTCATGGGTATGGCGGCGCAGGAAGCCTTCGGTGTACCCGCGGTGGGCCAGCCCCTCCAGGGTCTCCAGCAGGCTGGTATCGAACGGTTTGCCGGCGGCGGCATCGTCGATCGCCTTGCGGTAAACCTGAGCGGTGCGCGCGCAGTAGTAGAAGGATTTGGTGCGGCCTTCGATCTTCAGCGAGTGAACGCCCATCTGGGTCAGACGCTCAACGTGGGCGATAGCCCGCAGATCTTTCGAGTTCATGATGTAGGTGCCGTGTTCGTCCTCAAAGGCGGTCATGTATTCGCCCGGACGTTTGGCTTCCTCAATCATAAAGACTTTATCGGTCGGCGCGCCGATGCCGAGGGTAGGCTCCACGGTCTGCACCGGGATCGGCTCATATTTGTGGACGATGTTGCCGACGTCGTCCTCTTTGCCTTCCGCCACGTTGTATTCCCAGCGGCAGGCGTTGGTGCAGGTCCCCTGGTTCGGGTCGCGCTTGTTGATATACCCGGAGAGCAGGCAGCGGCCGGAGTAGGCCATGCACAGCGCGCCGTGGACGAAAATCTCAATCTCCATCTCCGGCACCTGGCGGCGAATCTCTTCGATTTCATCCAGCGACAGTTCACGCGACAGGATCACGCGGGTGAGCCCCATCTGCTGCCAGAATTTGACCGTCGCCCAGTTGACGGCGTTGGCCTGCACTGAAAGATGGATCGGCATCTCCGGGAAGTGTTCCCGCACCAGCATGATTAAACCCGGATCGGACATGATCAGCGCGTCCGGACCCATCTCCACCACCGGCTTCAGATCGCGAATAAACGTTTTCAGCTTGGCGTTATGCGGGGCGATGTTGACCACCACATAGAATTTTTTACCCAGCGCGTGGGCTTCATTGATGCCGAGCTGCAGATTTTCGTGATTGAATTCGTTGTTACGCACGCGCAGCGAGTAGCGCGGCTGGCCGGCATAGACGGCATCGGCGCCATAGGCGAAAGCGTAACGCATATTCTTCAGCGTTCCCGCCGGGGAGAGGAGTTCTGGTTTAAACATGGTGTTCTCGTTCTGATGACAGGTCAGATTCGCCGCACCTGGTGCGGCGAGTTGGGGAGTGTCCCCACATTAAGGGCGGGCATTGTAGCGCCGCGGCGAAGGGGAGTAAATATCAGATAGGTATCTTTCAGTATGGCTAATTTGTTTGCCATTTTGAACCTGGGCAGTACTCACACTGACAGCGTTAATAACGCCTGGTGGGATAGGCTCTAGGGAGTTCCCCGGGTTGCGGCGTAAACGCCTTACCCGGGCTACGGATTGCAGATGGCGGTGAACGTGTAGCCCGGCGAAGCGCAGCGCGAGCCGGGAAAAGGCTAACTACGCCAGCCGGCAGGCGTCCGCTTCCCAGCGGTAGCCAACGCCATACACCGCGCGGATAAACGACTGCTCGGCGTCCAGCGCCTCCAGCTTACGCCGCAGGTTCTTGATGTGGCTGTCGATGGTGCGATCGGTGACTACCCGATAATCGTCATACAGATGGTTGAGTAGCTGTTCGCGGGAGAACACTTTGCCCGGCTCCTGGGAGAGGGTTTTCAGCAGCCGGAACTCGGCGGGAGTGAGGTCCAGCAGCTTGTCGCGCCAGGAGGCCTGAAAACGACCTTCGTCGACAATCAGCGGGCTCTGGGCGTCCAGCGCCTGCAGATCGCGCTGCGGCTTGCAGCGGCGGAGGATGGTTTTTACCCGGGCGACCACTTCCCGCGGGCTGTAGGGCTTGCAGATATAGTCGTCGGCGCCTATTTCCAGCCCCAGCAAACGGTCGATCTCTTCGATTTTCGCCGTCACCATTACCACCGGAACATCGGAGAAGCGGCGAATTTCCCGGCACAGCGTCAGACCGTCGGTACCGGGCAGCATCAGATCCAGCAGGATCAGATGCGGCGGCGTCTGGCGGACGTAGGGCAGGACCTTGTCGCCGTGGTTAATCAACGCAGGCGCATAGCCGGCGGCCTGCAGATAATCAATCAGCAGCTGGCCGAGCTTCGGTTCATCTTCCACGATAAGGATGCGTGGGGTGTTTTCATCTACAGGCAATTCAGTCATACGTCTCTCGGTAAATCATGTTCCAGAGGTAACTCAACTTTAATGCTAACCCCGCCAAAAGGCGAATGGTCGGCACGCAGGGTGCCGCCGTGGGCCGCTACGATATTGAGGCAAATCGCCAGCCCGAGGCCGGATCCGCCGCTGGCGCGGTTGCGCGATCCTTCCGCCCGGTAAAAGCGTTCGCACAGGCGGGCCAGCTGCTCATCGCTGACGCCGGGGGCGCTGTCGGCGAAGTCAATCACCAGCATCTGGCCGCTGCGGCGGGCGGTGATGTGCAGGCTGCCGCCGCTGTCGGTATAACGCAGGCTGTTCTCCAGCAGATTGTTGAAGAGCTGCATCAGGCGGTCGCGGTCGCCGAAGATCATCGCCTGCTCCGGGAGCGACACCTGAATGCTTAGCTGCCGGCTGGCGAAGCGCTCGCGAAAAGCGCCCGCCGCCACTTCCAGCAGGGTGATAATATCCAGCGAGGTTTTCTGGTAGGCCAGCGCCCCCTCGTCGGACATCGACAGCTGATGGAGGTCGTCCACCAGCTTGGTGAGAGTAGCCACCTCGGCCTGCAGAGAAGGAATCGACTCGGGGGTAAAGCGCCGGACCCCGTCCTGAATCGCCTCCAGCTCGCCGCGCAGCACCGCCAGCGGGGTGCGCAGCTCATGGGAGATATCGGCCATCAGATCGCGACGCATCTGCTGGTTGCGCTCCAGGGTGCTGGCGAGCTGGTTAAAATCCTGCGCCAGGCGGCCGAGCTCATCGCCGCCGGTCACCGTCACGCGGGTGGAAAAGTCGCCTGCCGCCAGCTTATGGGTGCCTTCCACCAGCCGCTTCACCGGCGCCAGCAGACCGCGGGCCAACGGGAAAGTGGCCAGCGCGGCAAGCAGGGTGGCAAGGGCGACAATCAGCCAGCTGGTGCGCTTTTGCTGCCGGTCGAAGTTAATGTCGGTATTGCGCGTCAGCCGCTCTACCGGCGAGGCGATCACTTTGCCCACCTCCGCGCCGTTGACCACGATGCTGCGCTGGGTGCCGTCCTCCGGGACGCGCTCACGCGGCCCCACCAGCACGCGCCCCGACTGATCCACCACCCAGAACATGGTGCGCCAGCCGTGGGGCGGCATTTCCGGCCTCGGGCGCGGGCCGTCAGGGGGGCCATCCGGCGGCGGCCCGTCCGGGGCGGCGTCCGGCTTCATGGCGTGCCCCGGCGGCGAGCGGTCGTCGTTATCCCGTTCGAAGGTGCGCAGCAGCTGGAAGATAAAGCGGTCATTATTGCGCAGAAACGCCCAGCTGCCATGCTGGGCATACTGCTCGCTCAGCGCGTCGCTGAGCATGGTTAAGCGTTGCTCATTGCCGCGCTTGATATAGTCGATAAACCCGCGTTCAAAACTAATGCGCACCGCCCAGTGCATGCTGATCAGCAGCACGATGCAGGTGGCGAATATAGCGAGGAACAGCTTGCCGGTAATACCCGGGCGCCAAAATTTCACGATCCACTCCTGTTGCGTCGACGGAGGACGGTATTACTGCCGACGTCATCCGGTACCCGGGAAAAGATGAGCGCCGGCAGGGCGATGATCGCCGCCATGCTCAGATAGGTGTAGAGAAAGACCTGATGGGTGCTGGCGGCGTCGAGGCTCATATGCTGCTGGCCATACAGCCCCAGCAGCAGCCCGGCGATGGTCACGCCGATACTCATCGACAGCTGCATCACCATCGACAGCAGGCTGTTGCCGCTGCTGGCCAGATCGTCCGGGAGATCTTTCAGCGTCAGGGTATTCATTGAGGAGAAGCGGCTGGCGTTGATCATCCCCTGCAGAAACAGGACCAGCGGCAGCGCGTAATACCACCCGGCCAGGGCGCTAAACATAAACAGCAGGCTGACCGCCGCCAGGCCCAGGGTGCTGGCGACCAGCACCCGACGGTAGCCAAAGCGGTTGACCACCTGGACCACGATCCGCTTCATGCCCATGCTGCCGAGCACCATCGGGATCATCATCAGCCCGGCGTGAAAGGGGGAGAAGCCGAGGCCGATCTGCAGAAACACCGGGGTCATAAACGGCAGCATGCCGCTGCCGATGCGTCCCGCGAAGCTGCCGCCGAGGCCGAGAGAGAAAGTGCGGTTGCGAAACAGGTTAAGGCTAAACAGCGCCCGGGCGTTGCCGCGGGCGTGCCACAGGTAGAGCAGCAGGGCGCAGAGGCCGACGGCCACCAGCCCCGCCAGCCAGGCAGGGGAAATGCCGAGCCCTTTCTGGCCGTCGAGCGCCAGGGTCAGGGTCGCCATTCCGGCGGCCAGCAGCAGAAAGCCGGAGAGATCGAAGCGCCGGGTCTGCATGGTGTAGTTGGGCATCAGACAGAGGGTGGCGATAGCGCCGACGATCCCCACCGGGATATTGATGAGGAAGATCCAGTGCCAGGAGGCGTACTCCACCAGCACCCCGCCCAGCGCCGGGCCGAGCAGCGGACCGACCTGGCCCGGCAGGGTGACGAAGGTCATCGCCGCCATATACTGATCGCGCGGGACGATCTTCATCACCGTCAGGCGGCCGACCGGCACCATCATCGCGCCGCCGACCCCCTGCAGCACCCGCGCCATCACCAGCTGGTCGAGGGTGCTGGCCTGGGCGCAAAACAGCGATCCGGCGGTAAACAGCACGATGGCGGTGAAGAAGATATTGCGCACCCCGACCCGGTCGGCCAGCCAGCCGCTGGCCGGCAGCATCACCGCCACCGTTAACACATAGGAGACGATAATCATATGCATATGCAGCGGACTCTCCCCGAGGCTTTTGGCCATCGAGGGGAGGGCGGTGTTAACGATGGTGGTGTCCAGCGACTGCATAAAGAAGCCGAACGCCACTATCCATAGCTGCCAGCGCACGCTGGCCGGGAGGTCTGTCATGTTATTCGCTTACCGGTTGAGAGGAGTGACGCGAAAAACGCTGCCGCAGTCGGTCAAAGAAAAGATAGACCACCGGCGTGGTGTAGAGCGTTAACAGCTGGCTCATCACCAGACCGCCGACGATGGTGATCCCCAGCGGCTGGCGCAGCTCAGAGCCATCGCCCCCGGAGAGCACCAGCGGCAGGGCGCCGAACAGCGCGGCGAGGGTGGTCATCATAATCGGCCGGAAACGCAGCAGGCAGGCCTGGAAAATCGCCTCTTCCGGCGTCAGGTTGCCGTTGCGCTGCGCCTCCAGGGCAAAATCAACCATCATGATGGCGTTTTTCTTAACGATGCCAATTAATAACATAATCCCAATCAGGGCGATTAGGCTGAACGGGGCATCGAAGATCTCCAGCGCCAGCAGAGCGCCCACCCCGGCGGAGGGCAGCGTCGAGAGGATGGTCAACGGATGCACATAGCTCTCATATAGCACCCCCAGCACGATATAGACCGTGGCGATAGCCGCGAGGATCAGGATCACCTGCGCGTTCATGGTCTGCTGGAACACCTGAGCGGTACCGGCAAAGGAGCCGCGCACGCTCGACGGCACCCCGAGCTGGGTCATCGCGCGGTCAATGGCCTCGCTGGCTTCCGACAGCGAGCGGCCGGTGGGCAGGTTAAAGGAGATAGTGGATGCCGCCGACAGCCCCTGGTGGTTCACCGACAGCGGGGCATTGGCCGGCTGCCATTTAGCGAAGTAGGCCAGCGGGATCGGCTTGCCGTCGCTGTTAATGACGAACATCTTATCCAGGGCGCTGACGTCCTGGGTGTAGGCCGGATCCACCTCCATCACCACCTTATACTGGTTGAGCGGCTGGTAGATGGTAGAGATCTGCCGCTGGCCAAAGGCGTTGTTCAGCAGGTTGTTGGCGTCCTGGACGCTGATGCCGAGGCGCGACATGGTATCCCGGTCATAAACCAGGTCCATTTCGGCGCCATTGTCCTGCTGATCCGAGTTGACGTCCGCCAGCTCCGGCAGCGCCGCCAGCGCTTTGCGGATCTTCGGCTCCCACTCGCGCAGCGCCGACAGGTCGTCGGACAGCAGGGTGTACTGATAGCTGGCGTTCGACTGCCGGCCGCCGACGCGGATATCCTGCACCGCCATCAGAAACAGGTTGGCCCCGGGCTCGTTGGCCAGCTTTTTGCGCAGCCGGTCGATCACCTGCTGCGCCGTCTCGTGGCGCTGGTCGCGCGGCTTGAGGGTGATAAACATCATCCCGCTGTTGACCCGCGAGCCGCCGGTAAAGCCGGTGACGTTATCCACCGCCGGATCTTCGCGAATGATCTTCATAAAGTCCTGCAGCTTGCCGCGCATCGCCTGGAAGGAGATGCTCTGGTCGGCCTGAATGCCGCCCATCAGCACCCCGGTGTCCTGCTCCGGGAAGAAGGTTTTCGGGATCGAAATGTAGAGCCAGACGCTGAGGGCGATGGTGCCCAGCACCACCAGGCCGGTCAGGCGGCTATGCTTCAGCACCCATTTTAACGATTTACCATAGCCGCCCTGCACGGCCACCAGCAGGCGGCCAAAGCCGCGGTTGCGCGTCGGCTGGTGGGGCTTGCCGCTTTTCAGCAGCCAGCCGCACATCATCGGCGTCAGGGTGAGGGAGACCGCCAGCGAGATGCCGATCGCCACCGACAGGGTGACGGCGAACTCGCGCAGCAGGCGGCCGGGCAGGCCGCCCATCAGCAGCAGCGGCAGGAACACCGCCACCAGCGACAGGCTCATCGACAGCACGGTAAAGCCGACCTCGCGGCTCCCCTGCAGCGCCGCCTGCAGCGGTTTCATCCCCGCCTCCAGATGGCGGGAGATATTCTCCAGCACCACGATAGCGTCATCCACCACGAAGCCGGTGGCGATGGTCAGGGCCATCAGCGACAGGTTATTGAGGCTGAAGCCGCACAAATACATCGCGGCGAAGGTGCCGATTAAGGAAACCGGGACGGCGACGGCCGGGATCAGCGTGGCGCGCCCCGAGCGCAGGAACAGGAACACCACGAGGATCACCAGCGCCACCGAAATCACCAGCGTCTGCTCCACCTCCTCCAGCGAGGCGCGGATGGTCGGCGAGCGGTCCTGGGCGATCTGCAGGTCGATAGCCGCCGGAATGGTCTGCTGCAGCTCCGGCAGGCGGGCGCGGATGCTGTCCACCGTCTGAATGATATTGGCTTCCGGCAGTTTGCGGATCATCAGCAGGATCGCCGGTTTGGCGTTGGTCATCCCGGCGTTGCGTACGTCCTGCACCGAATCCGAGACGGTGGCGACATCTCCCAGCCGCACCGCGGCGCCATTTTGATAGTGGACGATCAGCGGCTGATAGTCGGCGGCGGTCTTCAGCTCATCGTTGGTCTGCACCTGCCAGCGGTGCGCGCTGTCCTCCAGCGCCCCCTGCGGTTTGCGCACGTTGGCGTCGCTGATGGCGGTGCGCACCGCGTCCAGCGACACGCCCTGGTTGAACAGCGCCTGCGGGTTGAGGTCGACGCGCACCGCCGGCAGGGAGCTGCCGCCGACGTCGACATCGCCCACGCCGTCGATCTGCGCGATGGTCTGCGCCAGCTGGGTGGAGGCGAAATCATACAGCTCACCCTGGGAGTAGGTGTCCGAGGTCAGCGTCAGGATCATGATCGGCGCATCCGACGGATTGGCTTTGCGATAGGTCGGCCGGCTGGGCATTCCGCTCGGCAGCAGGCTTTGCGCGGCGTTGATCGCCGCCTGAACGTCGCGCGCCGCGCCGTTGATATCGCGGTCGAAGTTAAACTCGAGAATGATGCGGGTACTGCCCAGCGAACTGGAGGAGGTCATCTCATTGACCCCCGCAATCCGCCCCAGGGAGCGCTCCAGCGGGGTGGCCACCGACGAGGCCATGGTCTCCGGCGAGGCTCCCGGCAGCGAGGCGCTAACCATGATCACCGGGAAGTCCACCTGCGGCAGCGGGGCTACCGGCAGCAGCCGGAAGCCGAGAATGCCGCACAGGGTGATGGCCAGCGAGATGAGGATCGTCGCCACCGGGCGGTAAATGAAGAGGGCGAAAAACTTCACTTACGCCTCCTCTTCCTGACGCGGGAAGCGGCGCTTCAGGTGCAGCGACAGGCGGTCGAACAGCAGATAGATCACCGGGGTGGTGAACAGGGTCAGCACCTGGCTGAGCATCAGACCGCCGACCATGCCGATCCCCAGCGGACGCCGCAGCTCGGCGCCGACGCCGGTGCTCAGCATCAGCGGCAGGGCGCCGAGCAGGGCGGCGAGGGTCGTCATCAGGATCGGCCGAAAACGCAGCAGACAGGCCTGGTAGATCGCCTCCCGCGGCGGCATGCCCTGCTCGCGCTCAGCGGCCAGCGCGAAGTCGATCATCATGATGGCGTTCTTCTTCACGATGCCGATCAGCAGAATGATGCCGATGATGGCGATCACGTCCAGCTCGCTGCCCGCCAGCCACAGCGCCAGCAGCGCCCCGACCCCGGCGGTGGGCAGGGTGGAGAGAATCGTGATCGGGTGGATAAAGCTCTCGTACAGCACCCCCAGCACGATATACATCGCCACCACCGCGGCGACCACCAGCCAGACGGTGCTGCCGAGCGCCGACTGGAAGGCCAGCGAGCTGCCCTGGAACTGGGTGCGAATATCGGTCGGAAAATCGAGCGACTGTTCGGCGGCGAGGATCGCCTCCACCGCTTCGCCCAGCGAGTAGTTGTCCGGGACGTTAAACGAGATGGTGGTCACCGGGAACTGATCGAGGTGGTTCACCGACAGCGGGGTAAAGCGCTGCTCCACCGTGGCGATGGCGGTCAACGGCACGATGCCGCCGTCGCTGCTGGTGAGACGGATATTCTCCAGCGCCGCCAGGCCCGGCGTCGCCTCGGTATCCTGCTCGAGCACCACGCGATACTGATTCGCCTGAGTGTAAATAGTGGAGATCAGCCGCTGGCCGAAGGCGTTGTACAGCGCGTTATCGACATCGGCCATTGAGATGCCGAGGCGGCTGGCGCTGTCGCGATCCACCTTGATATAGGCGGCCAGGCCTTTGTCCTGCCAGTCGCTGCTGACGTCGGCCAGCTGCGGCTGGGCCTGCAGGCGGCTGAGCAGCGGCGGCACCCAGGTGCTCAGCGCCTCGAGGGAGTTTGCCTGCAGGGTGAATTGATACTGGGTGCGGCTCACCGTGGTGTCGATGGTCAGGTCCTGGGTCGGCTGCAGGTAGAGCGCCACGCCGGGGACGCCGTCCACCGCCTGCTGCAGACGGCTAATCACCGTCTGGACGCGGTCGTCGCGTTCGTCCAGCGGCTTGAGGTTGATCTGCAGGCGGGCGCTGTTCAGCGCCGGGTTGGTGCCGTCGACGCCGACGAAGGAGGTCAGACTCTCCACCGCCGGATCCTTAAGGATAATGCTGGCCACCTGCCGCTGGCGCTCGGCCATGCTGGTGAAGGAGACCGACTGCGGCGCCTGGAGGGTGCCCTGGATAATGCCGTTATCCTGGATCGGGAAAAAGCCTTTCGGGATAAAGACCCACAGGATAATCGACAGCGCCAGGGTGCTCAGGGCGACGCCGAGCGTCAGCCACGGATGGTTCAGCACCCGGCTCAGCCAGCGGCCATAGACGGCGATCACCCGTTCGAAGAAACGCTCGCTGGCCCGCGAGAATCGGTTCTGCTTGCGCAGCGATTCGTGGCTTAACATGCGGGCGCACATCATCGGCGTCAGGGTCAGGGAGACCACCGCCGAGATAAGAATAGCGACGGCAAGGGTGACGGCGAATTCGCGGAACAGGCGGCCGACGATATCGCCCATAAACAGCAGCGGGATCAGCACCGCGATCAGCGAGAAGGTGAGGGAGATAATGGTGAAGCCGATCTCCCCCGCGCCCTTCAGCGCGGCGGCCAGCGGCTTCTCGCCTTTTTCGATATAGCGCGAGATGTTCTCGATCACCACGATGGCGTCATCCACCACGAAGCCGGTGGCGATGGTCAGGGCCATCAGCGTCAGGTTGTTGATCGAGAAGTCGAGGAACACCATCACCGCGAAAGTGCCCACCAGTGACAGCGGCACCGCGACGCCGGGAATAATGGTCGCCGGCACGTTGCGCAGAAACAGGTAGATGATCATCACCACCAGGGCGATGGCCAGCATCAGCTCAAACTGGGTGTCGCGCACCGAGGCGCGGATGTTAGTGGTCCGGTCGGAGAGGACCTGCACCTTCACCGATTTCGGCAGGCTCTCGGTGAGCTGCGGCAGCATCTGGCGAATGCTGTCGGCGGTGTCGATGATGTTGGCCCCCGGCTGGCGCTGGACGTTCATCACGATGGCCCGCTGCTGGTTGGCCCACGCCCCGAGCCAGCTGTTTTCGGCCCCTTGTTCGACGCTGGCGACATCGCCGAGCCGGATCGGCGCCCCGTTCTGATAAGCGATAATCAGCCGGCGATAATCCTCAGCGGACTGCATCTGATCGTTAGCGGAAAGCGTCACCGCGCGGGCCGGACCGTCGAGGCTGCCTTTCGCGGAGTTAACGTTGGCGCTGGTGATAGCGGTGCGCACGGTTTCGCTGGTCAGGCCGAGGGCGGCGATGGCCTGGGCGTTAAGCTTCACCCGCACCGCCGGGCGCTGGCCGCCGGCGAGGGTCACCAGACCGACGCCGGAAACCTGGGAGATCTTCTGCGCCACCCGGGTCTCCACCATGTCCTCAACCTGGGTCATCGGGATGGCGGAGGAGGTGACGGCGAGAGTCATGATCGGCGGATCCGCCGGGTTCACCTTGCTGTAGACCGGCGGGTTGGGCAGATCGCTTGGCAGCAGGTTGGTGGCGGCGTTAATGGCCGCCTGCACTTCCTGCTCGGCGACGTCCAGCGGCAGGGTCAGCTGGAACTGCAGCGTGACTACCGAGGCGCCGCCGGAGCTTTGCGACGACATCTGCTTGAGGCCTGACATCTGGCCGAACTGGCGCTCCAGCGGGGCGGTGATGGCGGAGGTCACCACGTCCGGGCTGGCGCCCGGATAGAGGGTGACTACCTGAATGGTCGGGTAATCAACCTCCGGCAGGGCGGAGACCGGCAGAAAGCGGTAGCCGATGATCCCGGCCAGTAGGATAGCCACCATCAGCAGAGTGGTGGCCACCGGACGCATAATAAACAGCCGGGACGGGCCGCCGGTGCGGCCTGGAGGTAACACCTGCATCAGGAACGCGCTCCGTGTTTACCGCTCTGGCGCGGGGCGGGCTGCGCCTGCTCGCCGCTGTTGGCGGTGACAACTTCCACCTTCGCCCCCTCGGTCAGGCGGTCAATCCCGTCGGTGACCACGCGATCTCCGGCGGAAAGCCCGGCGCTGATGACTACTTTCTGGCTGTCCTGGATGCCGGGCGTCACGCTGTGTTTGCTGACCTTATTCTCATCGTTCAGCACCCATACGAAATGCCCTTCGTTGCCCATCTGCAGCGCGGCGGCAGGGATCACCACCGCGTTCTGCTGGGTGTCCACCAGCAGGCGGGCGTTAACGAACTGATTGGGGAACAGCGCGTCGTCCAGATTGCTAAAGCGTGCCTTCAGCTTGATGGTCCCGGTGGTCGCATCGATCTGGTTATCGAGGCTCAGCAGCTCGCCGACGCTGATTTTCTGCTTATTGGTGCGATCCCAGGCTTCGACGCTGAGCGCTTTGCCCGCTTTCTGCGCCTGCACCACCGTGGCGATGCTGCTTTCCGGCAGGGTAAAGACCACGTCGATCGGGTGCGTCTGGGTAAGGACTACGATCCCGGTGGTATCCCCGCTGGAGATCTGGTTGCCGATATCGACCTGCTTTAAGCCGACGCGGCCGTCAATTGGCGCGGTAATGCGGGTCCAGTCGAGCTGCAGCTGGGCGCTGGCGACGGCCGCTTCATCAGCTTTCACCGTGCCGGCGGATTCCACCACCAGCGACTGCTGAGTGTCGAGCTCCTGGCGGGAGACGAGGTTGGTCTTCACCAGCTGCTGGTAACGAGCGAGATCGCGGCGGGCGTTGGCAAGGGTGGCCTGATCTTTCGCCAGCTGACCCTGCGCCTGGGCGAGAGCGACTTTAAACTGGCTGGGGTCGATCTGCGCCAGCAGGTCGCCGGCTTTGACCTGCTGACCCTCATGGAAGTGAAGGCTCAGCAGTTGGCCGTCGACCCGGCTGCGGACGGTGACGGTGTTGGCCGCCGTCACCGTACCCAGCCCGGTGAGATAGCGCGGGACCGCTTCTTCGGTGGCGGTGGCCGCCTGCACCGGCGCCAGCGCGGCGCCAAAGCGGCCATGGCGTGCGCCGCCCGGCCCC